>CAXUMU010000017.1:393-17475 GCA_964252145.1 uncultured Sphingomonadaceae bacterium | reverse complement strand
GCCCGCAGCTTCCGCCACCGCCGCGCCCACCGCCGCCGATGCCGACGCGTTCGTCGCGCAGGCGGAGAAGGAGGGGGCGGACTTCTCCGCCTTCGGCGCGCAGGTCTCGTGGATCAACGCGACCTACATCACCGACGATACCGATGCGGTGGCGGCGCGGATCGGCGCGCAGGGTACGGAGCTTGGCGTGCGCTATGCCAAGGGCGCGGCGAAGTTCGATGGGGTGGCGGGCCTCTCCTACGACACGCGGCGCAAGCTGGATCTGCTCAAGAACGGGCTGACGCTGCCCGCGCCCGATACGCCCGGCGCCGCGACCGAGCTGAACGAGATCGCGACGAAGCTGCAATCCGCCTACGGCAAAGGCCGCGGCACGCTGCGCGGCAAGGAGATCAACGGCTCCGACGTCGAGGCGGCGATGGGCACCAACCGCAACCCCGCCGAGCTGAAGGAGATGTGGCAGAGCTGGAACGACAATGTCGGCGCGCCGATGAAGCCCGAATATGCCCGCATGGTCGCGATCGCCAACAAAGGCGCGGTGGAGCTGGGCTATAAGGATGTCGGCGCGATGTGGCGCGCCGGCTACGACATGCCGTCCGACGATTTCGCCCGGATGATGGACAGATTATGGGATCAGGTGAAACCGCTCTACGAAGAGCTGCACTGCTACACGCGCGCCAAGCTCAGCGCCAGATACGGCCCTTCGGTGCAGAAGGATTCGGGCCCGATCCGCGCCGACCTGCTGGGCAATATGTGGGCGCAGGAATGGGGCAACATCTACGACATCGTCGCGCCTAAAGGGGCGGGCGACGTCGGCTACGATACGGCCGCGCTGCTGAAGGCCAGGAGCTACGATCCGCTCAAGATGGTGAAGGCGGGCGAGGGCTTCTACAGTTCGCTCGGCTTCGCGGCGCTGCCCGACAGCTTCTGGAAACGATCGCAATTCACCAAGCCGCGCGACCGCGAGGTGATCTGCCACGCCTCGGCCTGGGATCTCGACAATGTCGACGATCTGCGCGTGAAGATGTGCATCAAGGTGAACGCCGACGATTTCGTCACCATCCACCACGAGCTGGGCCACAATTATTACCAGCGCGCCTACAATCAGCAGCCGTTCCTCTACAAGAACGGCGCGAACGACGGCTTCCACGAGGCGATCGGCGATTTCATCGCGCTGTCGATCACGCCGGATTACCTGGTTCAGATCGGGCTGCTCGACAAGGCGAAGGTGCCGGCGGCGGACAAGGATATCGGCCTGCTGCTGCGCCAGGCGATGGACAAGGTGGCGTTCCTGCCGTTCGGGCTGCTGATGGACAAATGGCGCTGGGGCGTCTTCAACGGCACGATCAAGCCGGCCGATTATGAAGATGCCTGGACGGCGCTCCGCCTGCAATATCAGGGCATAACCCCGCCGGTGGAGCGCGGCGCGGACGCGTTCGATCCGGGCGCCAAATACCATATCCCGGCGAACACGCCCTACGCCCGCTACTTCCTCGCGCGCATCCTGCAGTTCCAGTTCTACAAGGCGGCGTGCGAGCAGGCGGGGTGGACGGGACCGCTGCACCGCTGCTCCTTCTATGGCAACAAGGAGGTCGGCGCGAAGCTGAACATGATGCTGGCGATGGGCGCGTCCAAGCCGTGGCCCGATGCGCTGCAGGCGTTCACCGGCTCCAGGGAGATCGATGGATCGGCGATGATCGCCTATTTCCAGCCGCTGATGACCTGGCTCAAGCAGCAGAATGAAGGCAACACCTGCGGATGGTGAGCGCGCGTTAACCACGCGCTAGCGTTTGCCCGCTAGGCCCGATCCCCGGGGGATTAGGCTGAAGCGATGCATCCGATGATCGTGGTCCTGTTCGCGATGGAGTTCGTCAGCCTGATGCTGACGGTCATCCTCGTGACCGCGTGGAACAGCTTCGGCCGGCCGCGCCATGCCCTGATCTGGTGCGGCGCGTTCGTGGTCGCCGCGGTCGGCTGGGCGGTCAACATCCTGCTGGTGAGCGCGGGGCCGGACGAGCGCTGGCTGCGCTTCCTGCTGCACATGCTCGCGATGGGCACGTGGGCGCTGATGCTGATCGGCTTCCGCGTCCGTGCGGGGCTGCGCACGCCTGGGTGGATGGCGGTGCCCGGCGCGGGCGTGCCGCTCGCGGCATTGGCGTTCGCGACGCTCGCCGGCCATTACGGCCTCAGCGGCGCCATTCCGCCGCTGTTCGCCGCGGCGATGCTCAGCTTGTCCGCGCTCACGATGCTGCGCCGCGGCTCGCGCAACCAGGCGGAGAGCGCGGTGATTGCGATGTTGCTCGCCTTCGCCATGCTGGATGCGATCGCCGGCATAATGGCGCTGCGCCAGGAGGTGCCGGGCGGGGGCGGCCAATATATGCTGTCGAACGCGCTGATGGTGCTGACCGCGCCCTCCGCCTTCATCGGTACCGGGCTGTTCGCGGTGTTCCTGCTCGCGGTCGATCTCGCCGAACGGATGGGCAAGCTTGCCGCCAGCGATCCGCTGACCGGCGTGCTCAACCGCCGTGGCTTCGAGGAAGCGGGCGCGCGCGCGATCGCGCTGGCGCGACGCCAGGGCCAGCCGCTGACGATCGTGATGGCCGATCTGGACCGCTTCAAGTCGATCAACGATCGCTACGGACACGCCGCGGGGGACATGGTGCTGCGCCGCTTCACCGAGCATGTCGGCGGTTCGATCCGCGCGGGCGACCTGTTCGGGCGGATCGGCGGCGAGGAGTTCGCGCTGCTGCTGGTGGACGCCTCGCCGTCCGACGCGCTGGACGCGATCGACCGTATCCGCATGGCGCTCGGCGAACTGCAAATCGCGGTCGGGGCAAGCATCATCCAGATGACCGCCAGCTTCGGGATCACCGGCCCAAGCGATCCCGACGAGCAATTGCCGGCGATCCTGGCGCGGGCCGACTCCGCGCTCTACCGCTCCAAGATGGCGGGACGCGACGGGGTGACGATGGCACCGCGGCCGCCCACGATCCCCCCACGCCTGCAGGCGCTGGCGACCGCGGCCGAAGCCGCGCTGGCGCTCAACGAAAAGGCGGCTCGTTGAACGCGCGCAGCTTGCGGCTGTGGAGGCCCGCGCCGGTGCGGCGGAGTTCGTCGATCGCGGCGATGCCGATCCGCAGATGCTCGGAGATGGCGCGCTCGTAGAAGCGGTTGGCCTGGCCCGGCAGCTTGATCTCGCCGTGGATCGGCTTGTCCGACACGCACAGCAGCGTGCCGTAGGGCACGCGGAAGCGGTAGCCCTGCGCGGCGAGCGTCGCCGATTCCATGTCGATCGCGACCGCGCGGCTCTGGCTGAAGCGCAGCGCCGACCGCGTGTAGCGCAGCTCCCAATTGCGATCGTCGCTGGTCACCACCGTGCCCGTACGCAACCGGAGCCGGAGCGACTCCGCGGTCTCGCCGGTGACGATCTCGGCCGCGCGGCTGAGCGCGACCTGCACCTCGGCGATCGCCGGGATCGGAATCTCGGGCGGCAGCACGTCGTCCAGCACATGATCGTCGCGCAGATAGGCGTGCGCCAGCACATAGTCGCCGATGCGCTGGCTGGGGCGCAGCCCGCCGCAATGGCCGATCATCAGCCACGCCTCGGGCCGCATCACCGCGAGGTGATCGGTGATCGTCTTGGCGTTGGACGGCCCGACGCCGATGTTGACGAGCGTGATGCCCGACCGGTCCGGGCCGACGAGATGGTAGGCCGGCATCTGGTGCCGCCGCCATGCGCTGTCGGCGATTGCGGCGGCGGGGTCGGGATCGTCGGGCCCGATCTCCAGCCCGCCAGCGCAGCTCAGCAGCCGGTAGGAGCCGTCGGTGCGCAGTTCGCCGCACGCCCAGCGGACGAACTCGTCGACGTAGCGATGATAGTTGGTGAACAGCACATAGTTCTGCACGTGTGCTGGCGGCGTGCCGGTATAATGGCGCAGGCGCGCGAGGCTGAAGTCGGTGCGTTGCGCATCGAACAAGGCGAGCGGGCGCGCTTCCCCGGGCTCGCCGTGCCACAGCCCGTCGGCCACCTCGTCGCCGATGTGCGCCAGCTCGTTGGACGGGAAGATCCGCGCGAGCTCGTCCGCGCCGATGTCGGTGAGGATCACGTTTCCCGCGTCCAGCACATAGGGGTAGGGGATCTCCTGCCGCCCGGGCGCGGCGGTCACATCCGCGCCGTAATTGCCCACCAGCAGGTCGATCTGCTCGGCCAGGTAGTCTCGAAACAGCGCCGGCTGGGTGACGCTGACGGCGTAGTCGCCGGGCGCGGTCAGCCGGCCATAGGCGCGGGTCGGCACGCGCTGCGACGGCGCCCCGTCATGATGCAGCCGCAGCAGCGGGTAGGCGAACGCGCCCGCCGCCCGCGCCGCCTCGTCCGGCCGCTCGCCCGTCTCGATGAAACGGGCGAGCGCGCCGCGCAGGTTGGCGACGGATTGCCGGTAGAGGCGGTCGAGCTCGTCGACGATCGCCAGGCTGCCGCCGCTCGCCACCTTGCTCAGAGCTGCTGGAGCATATAGTCGGCCGCGCTGACCTTGAACTCGCCGCCGGCTTCCACGTTCAGCTGCTCGATCACGCCGTCGTTGACGACCATCGAGAAGCGCTGGCCGCGCGTGCCCATGCCGAACTTGGACCCGTCCATCGTGAGGCCGATCGCTTTGGCGAAATCGCCATTGCCGTCGGCCAGCATCGTCACCTTGCCGTCGACGCCGGCGCCCTTGCCCCAAGCGCCCATCACGAACGCGTCGTTGACGGCGGTGCAGGCGATCTCGTCGATGCCCTTGGCCTTCAGCTCGTCCGCTTTTTCGACGAAACCGGGCAGGTGGCGGGCCGAGCAGGTCGGCGTGAACGCGCCGGGCACGGAAAACAAGGCGATGCGCCTGCCCGCGAAATAATCGGTCGAGCTCACCTGGTCGGGGCCGGAATCGGTCACCTTGACGAGCGTCGTCTCGGGAATGCGGTCGCCTACGGATACGGTCATGGCAGTTCCTTTCGTTTGGTCGTTGGGTTCAGGCGGTCGGGCCTTCGTACTGCCGCCAGCGGTGCTTCAGCAACGGACGGGCCAGCGCGGGCAATACGCGCAGCAGCGGCATCGCGATCCGCCAACGCGGCGAGCGGCGGCCGGCATCGGACTGGCGCAGGATCGCCAGCCCCTCGCGCACGCGGCCGTCGCGGATCATGGCGTCGCCGGTCTCCCACACGATCTCGCGTTCCACCAGCCCGCGCATCTCGGCCGCGGTGGCCTGCTCGGGCCGGCCGGCGAGCGCCGCCTCGGCCTTGCCGTAGACGCGCGCGACCATCGGCAGCATCGCCACCCACGCCTGCGAGAGCGATCCGGCGCGGCGGCGGTAGCGGACCAGCGGCTGCGGCACGTAGCGCGCCTCCCACCCGGCGATCAGCATCCGCACCCACAGGTCGAAATCCTCGGCGGTGCGGAGCGCCGGATCGTAGCCGCCGGTCGCCTCGAACGCGGCGCGCAGCATCATGCCCGCGGTGAACACGTTGAACGCCCGCCGCAGCACGCGCTCCAGCGTGACCGGCGGGACCTGCGGCGTCTGCGCCGAGAAGCGCCGGCCCGCGAACGGCGTGCTGCCGAAGAACAGCGCGTCGCAGCTGACGAAGCCGATTCGCGGCTCCGCCTCGATCGCGGCCTTCATCGTCGCCAGATAGCCGGGCTCGTAGATGTCGTCGCCGTCCAGCAGCGCGATCAGCGGCGCGCGCGCGGCGGCGATGCCGCGGTTGCGGGCGACCGCAACGCCCTGATTGTCGGTCGCGAGCAGGCGGATGCGCGGATCGCCCGCGAATTCCGCCAGCGCGCCGGCCACGTCGTCGGGCGATCCGTCGTCGACGACGATCGCCTCCCAGTCCCGGAACGTCTGCGCCTGCAGCGATCGCAGCGCCTCCCCCACCAGCGCCGCCAGGCCATAGGCGGGCACGATCACCGAAATCGCCGGGGGTGTTGGAGCTTGCATCGCGGCCCTCTATAAAATGTGCCGATGGAAGCGCCAGCCTCTCTCAGCGGGCAGTTGCTGCTGGCAATGCCCGGCATCGGCGATCCGCGGTTCGAGCGCGCGGTGATCGCGCTGTGCGCGCACGATGCCGGCGGCGCGCTGGGCATCGGCATCGGCCGGATCATCCCGCGGCTGGGGCTGCATGCGCTGCTGGCGCAGCTGGAGATCGATCCCGGCGTCGCGCCGGATGCGGCGATCCACCTGGGCGGCCCGGTGGAGCCGCAGCGCGGCTTCGTGCTGCACGGCCAGGATTGGGCGGGCGAGGACACGATCAGGGTGGGCGAGCGCTGGGCCCTGTCCGGCACGCTCGACGTGCTGCGCGCGATCGCCGACGGCAGCGGCCCGGCGCGGTGGCTGGTGGCGCTCGGCTATGCCGGGTGGGGCGAGGGGCAGCTGGACGAGGAAATGACCCGCCACGGCTGGTTCGCGACGCCCGGCGCCGACGCGCTGGTGTTCGACGGCAGCGCCGATACGCGCTGGATGGCGGCCTTCGCCGGCGCCGGGATCGACGCGCGGCTGCTCGCGCCCGAAACCGGGCACGCCTGACGCAGGCGATCGACATCATATAAAGACATCTTTATATGTCTTGCCTTGGGCGCGGTCTGCGTCTACTTGCGGCCACAACCGGTCGAACGCTCGGGCGTGGCCGCTTATATCCGCCGATCAGGAGATGCTTCAGTGGCGACCGCACCCAAGCCCACGTTCAACGACTATCTCGTCCACGACATCAGCCTGGCCAATTACGGCCGCGCCGAGATCCGTATCGCCGAGACCGAGATGCCCGGCCTGATGGCGCTTCGCGAGGAATTCGGCGCGTCCAAGCCGCTGACCGGCGCGCGCATCACCGGATCGCTGCACATGACGATCCAGACCGCGGTGCTGATCGAGACGCTCGTCGCGCTCGGCGCCGAGGTCCGCTGGGCGACCTGCAACATCTATTCGACGCAGGACCATGCCGCCGCCGCGATCGCCGCCGCCGGCATCCCGGTGTTCGCGGTGAAGGGCGAGACGCTCGCCGAATATTGGGACTATGTGCAGAACATCTTCGACTGGGACGACGGCACCGGCCAGACCTGCAACATGATCCTCGACGACGGCGGCGACGCGACGATGTTCGCGCTGCTGGGCGCCAAGCTCGAATCCGGCGGCACGCTGGCCGAGCCGGAGAATGAAGAAGAGGTGGAATTCCACCGCTCGCTGAAGGCGTTCGTCGCGCGCAAGCCCGGCTACCTCACCGAAACCGTGCGCAACATCAAGGGCGTGTCGGAAGAGACCACCACCGGTGTTCACCGCCTCTACGCGATCGCCAAGAAGGGCGAGCTGCCCTTCCCGGCGATCAACGTGAACGACAGCGTCACCAAGTCGAAGTTCGACAATCTCTACGGCTGCAAGGAGTCACTGGTCGACGCGATCCGCCGCGCGACCGACGTGATGCTGGCCGGCAAGATCGCCACCGTCGCCGGCTTCGGCGACGTCGGCAAGGGCTCGGCCGCATCGCTGCGCAACGGCGGCGCGCGCGTGCTGGTGACCGAGATCGATCCGATCTGCGCGCTGCAGGCGGCGATGGAGGGCTATGAGGTCGTGACGATGGAGGAGGCGGTCAAGCGCTCCGACATCTTCGTGACCGCCACAGGCAACGCCGACGTCATCACCGCCGATCATATGACGGCGATGAAGCCGATGAGCATCGTGTGCAACATCGGTCACTTCGACAGCGAGATCCAGATCGCCGCGCTCAGCAACTATAAGTGGACCGAGATCAAGCCGCAGGTCGACCTGGTCGAGTTTCCGGACGGCAAGCAGATCATCGTGCTGGCCAAGGGCCGTTTGGTGAACCTGGGCTGCGCCACCGGCCACCCCTCGTTCGTGATGTCGGCGAGCTTCACCAACCAGGTGATGGCGCAGATCGAGCTGTTCACGAAGCCCGGCCACTATGCCAACGAGGTGTTCGTGCTGCCGAAGCATCTGGACGAGAAGGTCGCCGCGCTGCACCTCGACAAGCTGGGCGTGAAGCTCACCAAGCTGAGCGAGAAGCAGGCGAGCTATATCGGCGTCTCCACCGAGGGGCCGTTCAAGCCGGATCACTACCGCTACTGATCGACCGGGGATCATTGCGAACGGGGAGGGCGGGTCCGCGAGGGCCCGCCCTTGCGTTGCCGCACGGGCGCCTGACGCCACATGTTGTAATTATACATCGTGCGTTCAGCAAAGTAGTGCGGAACCGGCGTGAACGCTTGACCGTGACGTTGCAGGTGGGACGTTGTGAGGACGTGCCGGGGGCGGTCAAACAGGAGTTCTCGATGATAAACAGGTATCTACGGTTCGCTGGAAGCACGGCGATCGCCGCGCTCGCGACTTGGTCCGTGGCCTGCCACGGCCAGACCACGCCGACGCCTTCCGATACGCCGGCACCTGCGGGTCCGGCCTCAGCGGTTCCCCCCGCGGGCGCGGCAGCCGATGCGCCGGGCGAGGTGATCGTGGTGACGGGTTCGCGGATTGCCCGGCCGACGCTGGATTCGCCTATCCCGGTTACGTCGCTCAGCGTAGGTGAACTCGTGCAGCGAGGGCAGATCTCGGTCGGCGATGCGCTCAACGATCTGCCGCAGCTGCGCAGTACTTTCAGTCAGTCCAACTCGACACGTTTCATCGGCACGGCCGGTCTGAACCTGCTCGATCTTCGCGGCCTGGGGGTCAGTCGCACGCTCGTCCTCGTGAACGGCCGTCGTCACATCACGGCGCAGGAAGGCGAATTCCAGATCGACACCAACACGATACCGACCGATTTGATCGATCGCGTTGATATTGTCACGGGCGGCAGCTCGGCGGTCTACGGCTCAGACGCGATGGCCGGCGTCGTGAACTTCGTGCTGAAGAAGAATTTCGAAGGCATCACCGCCAACGCGCAGGGTGGCGTTTCAAGCCACGGCGACCGCGGCAGCTATCGCGCGAGCGCCACGGCCGGCACCAACTTCTCCGACGGCCGTGGCAACGTTGCGGTGTCGCTGGAATATGACCAGGCGGACACGCTCTACTACACCGACCGGCCTACGCTGACCGGCGCGTTCGGGGGGCGCCGGCAGTTCCAGCTCGTCGACGATCCGTCGCTCGACAACACCACGCCCGACCGGACGTTCCTGAATGGCGGTGTCCGCAGTTTCGGCTATTCGAACGGCGGTTCCTTCATCGCCTATAATCGTACCAGCATCCGCAGCTGCGCCGGCGGGGTGGCGGCGGCTTGCCGTCCGAACGGCTTTCCGCGCGTATTTCTGTTTCAGCCGGATGGGACATTGCGGGAATCGGCCTACGGGACTGATTTCCGCCCGGTTGGATCAGGCAATAATCTAAATGGTGACGGCGCCACGCTGGAAGACACCGGCACGCTCGATCCGGGCTATAAGCGCTACGTCGCGAACGTGTTGGCGCATTACGATTTTTCCGATGCTTTCAAGCCGTTCCTCGAGGCCAAATATGTCCGGGTCGACACGTTCAGCCAGGGCGGGCCGACATTCGCGCAGGGTGCAGGTCAGGGAACGCTGGCGGGCGGCGCATTCGCATCATCGGCATTCGCGTCCAGCAAGATCGGCGGCATTCCGATCTTCTTTGACAATCCTTATCTGCTGCCGTCGGCAGCGGCCACGATCCGATCGCTGTTGCCTGCCGGCTCCACTTTTTTCAGGGTCAATCGCAACAATGTGGACTTCGGCACGCGCGAAGAGATCAATCACCGTGATACGTTTCGAGCGGTAGTAGGCGTAGAGGGATCGTTCAACGACGACTGGCACTATGACGTTGCACTGAATTATGGCCAGTATCGGAGCAAGTCGCTGTTCTTGAACGACCGGATCGAGGCCAACTTCGAGAAGTCCGTGGATGCGGTGCGTAATGCTACAGGGCAGATCGTGTGCCGCGTCAATCAGGTTACCATCACCGATCCGGCTTGCGTGCCGGTCAATGTGCTGGGCGCGGGCGCGCCAAGTCAGGCGGCGCTCAATTACTTCATGACGACCACCAACCGGTTGGGTCACGCCAAGGAGTATGACGCGACCGCCAACGTGACGGGCGACAGCTCGCAGCTGTTCGAACTCCCCGGTGGCCCGATCCGTTTTGCGATTGGCGGCGAATATCGTCGCGAAACTGCCGACTACGCCTATGACGATCTGGTTTCGAGCGGCCAGACCTTCCAGACGGCGGTCGCTCCGTTCAACCCGCCGTCTTTCGTCGTCAAGGAAGCCTATGGCGAGATCGACATTCCACTTTTCCGACATACGCCATTCATCGACGAGCTTTCGCTGAACGGTGCGGGCCGCGTCGCTCGCTACAAGGGCTCGGTCGGTACCGTTTATGCCTTTAACTATGGCGGAATCTATTCTCCGATCCGCGACATCAAGTTCCGAGCCAATTATTCACGTTCGGTACGCGCACCCACGCTCGGCGACCTCTACTCCACCGCCTCTCAGAACTTTGCCTCGGTGGATGATCCGTGCGACACTAATTTCATCAACAACGGCAAGGCTAACCGTCCGGCTAACTGCCGAGCCGCGGGTGTGCCGGTCGGCTTCCAGAACCCGGACACCCGCGCCGGAACGATCGCCATCCTCTCGGGCGGCAATCCCGATCTCACTTCAGAAAAATCGCGCAGCATCACTTTGGGCGTGATCGTCCAGCCGCGTTTTCTGCCGGGGTTGGCCATCACGGCCGACTATTACGACGTGAAGATCACGCGGGTGATCGCCTCTGTCGACGCGCAGACGATCCTCGACGGTTGCTACGACGCGGCGAGCCTTGACAATCAGTTCTGTCAACTGATCTATCCACGGAACGGCGACGGCACTTTCCAAAATCCGGCACTGCTGCAGGCAAGTGTTAACTTCGCAGGCGAGCGGGCGAAGGGCCTCGACGTCGATATATCGTACAACCACCGCTTCGATCCCGACAACAAGCTGGTTGTCCATGTCGTCGGCAACTGGGTTCGCGAGCGGACCGATTTCCCTTATATCGACAATCCGACGCAGCCGGAGCGTGTGAAGGGTGAGCTAGGCGATCCGATCTATCAGGTGAACTTCTCCGCGGATTATACTTTCAAAGCGCTCACGCTCGGGTATCAGATGCGCTACATCGGGCGTCAGTCCGTTACGGACTGGGAGGCCCAGCACGACACCTACGGCGTTCCCGCCTATGATCCTTATTATGCCGATCGTGTCTATTATCCGCATGTGTTCTATCACGCGGCATCATTTAGTCTGGAAGCGAACAAGCATTTCACTATTTATGGAGGTGTTGACAACATCACCAACAAGCAGCCGCCTCTTGGTATTTTGGGCACCGGCAGTGTTGGTGAGGCCGACGGTATCTACGATAATATAGGCCGCTTCTTTTATACTGGAATTCGCGTAAAGCTCTAAAGCACCATCAGATGCCGTGGTGGGCGGGTGGCGCGAGCCATCCGCCCATTTTCCTAATGCGCGTCTCCGAAGGCTTCATTCGCGTCGCATCGCGCGCTAGAGGTGCCGCATGGCTGCGGTTCAGACTTGTCCGGTCGTTAGGCCAAATTCGCTGCGACGGCGCCCTTGATCGCGGTCCACGCCACTACCGCTGCGATCGTCGCGGTGATCCTGGCGCTCTGGCTGTTCGCCGCGGTCGCCGTGACGGTGGCTGGATTGCGCCGCACTGCAGCGGCGCGCGCCGCGGAGGAGCATGCGGAGCGGCTGGCCGCCTTGCTCAAGGCGGCGCCGGCGATCCCGCTGTTCGTCCGTGCCGATGGCCTGCTCGAGCCGAATGAGCGGCTGGCCGACCGGCTTGGGCTGGCGCGCCCGCCGGCGGCGATGGTGGATCTGGGTGGAAGTGAAACGGGCGGGCTGGCGGCCGACGACGTCGCGGCGCTGGTTCATGACGTCACCGTCTCGCAGCGATCGGGGGACAGCTTTTCGCGCACCGTCGCCGTCGTCGGCTCCGGCTCCGCGCTCGCGGTGCACGGCGGGCCGGCGCCGGACGGGGCGCCCGGCCGGCTGGTGCTGTGGTTCACCGACGCGAGCGAAAGCCACCGCGAGATCGGGCGGCTGGGCGGCGAGGCGGATCGCCTCACGCGCGCGCTGGAGGCGATCTCCGCGCTGATCGAGGCGGCGCCCTTCCCGATGTGGCACCGCGGGCCGGATCTCAGGCTGTCGCTGGTCAACACCGCTTATGTCCGCGCGGTGGAGGCCGAGACTGCCGCCGACGTCGTCGCGCGCGGGCTTGAGCTGGTGGAGGGCGATGGCGGCGGCGGGCCGCTGGCCTCCGCCACCGCCGCGCGCGAGGAGGGGCGGCCGACCTCGCGCACGGTGCCCTCCACGATCGGCGGGCAGCGGCGGATGATGCGGATCACCGACGTGCCGCTGGGGCAGGCGGGCGTCGCCGGCTATGCGGTGGACGTGGAGGAGCTGGAGGAGGCGCGCGCCGACCTCGGCCGCTTCGCCCGCGCGCAACGCGACATGCTCGACCGGCTCTCCGCCGGCGTCGCGCAGTTCGGGCCGGACCGGGCGCTGGTCTTCTGCAACCAGCCGTTCCTGCGGCTGTTCGCGCTCCGCCCCGAATGGCTGGCCGATACGCCCGAGTTCGAGCGCGTGCTGGAGCGGATGCGCGAGAGCCAGCGCCTGCCCGAGAGCCGCGACTTTCCGGCGTGGAAGGCGGAGCGGCGGGGCTGGTTCCTGGGCACGGACGCGATCGAGGAGAATTGGCTGCTGCCGGGCGGCATGCACCTGCGCGTGGTCGCGCAGCCGCTGCCCGATGGCGGGCTGCTGCTGATCTTCGAGGACCGGACCGAGCAGGTCCAGCTCGCCAGCGCGCGCGATACCTTGGTGCGGGTGCGCACCGCGACGTTCGACAATCTGTTCGAGGCGATCGGCGTGTTCGCCGCCGACGGGCGGCTGCAGCTGTCGAACAGCCGCTTCCGCGAGGTGTGGGGCCTGAGCGAGAGCGATCTGGCGGCGCATCCGCGCGTCGATGCGCTGGTGGAGGCGGTGGCCAGGCGGCTCGCCAATCCGTCGCGCGCGGGGCTGATCCGCGAGCTGGTGCGGGTGGCGACGGTGGACCGCCAGCCGCGCTCGGGCCGGGTCGCGCTGGCGGACGGGCGCCATTTCGAGTTCGCCGCGGTGCCCTTGCCCGACGGCAACGCGCTGTTCACGATGCTCGACATCACCGCCAGCCGCGGGATCGAGCGGGCGCTCCGGGACCGCAATGAGGCGCTGGAGGAGAGCGACCGGGTGAAGACCGCGTTCGTCGCCAACATGAGCTACGAGCTGCGCACCCCGCTCACCTCGATCGGCGGGTTCGCCGAGATGCTGGCCGGCGGCTATGCTGGTGCGCTGGGCGATCAGGCGAAGGACTATGTCGGCGCGATCCTGGAATCGGTGACGCGGCTGGGCGCGCTGATCAACGACGTGCTGGACCTGACGCAGAGTGCGGCCGGCAGCCTGCCGATGGCGGAGGAGACGGTCGATCTCGCCAAGCTGTGCCGCGCCGCCGCGCAAGGCGTCGCCGAGGCGGCGGATGCGCGCGCGATGCATGTCGCGGTGCGGATCGACCGGAGCGTGGGCAGCCTCGCCGGCGATCCGCGGCGGCTGCGCCAGGCGCTGGACCATCTGCTGCGCAACGCGGTCGCCTATACGCCGCGCGGCGGGCGCGTGCTGCTGCGCGCGCGGGGCGACGGGGAGGCGGCGGAGCTGGTCGTGTCCGACAACGGCCCGGGCATTCCCCCCGCCGAGCGCGACCGCGTGTTCGATCGCTTCCACCGCGTGGCGCAGGGTCCGGGCGACGGGCGGCCCGCGACCGGCCTGGGCCTGCCGCTGACGCGCCAGTTCGTAGAGGCGCACGGCGGCACGCTGACGTTGCTGTCGGAGCCGGGCGAGGGGACGACGCTGATCATCCGGCTGCCGAGAGAGCGGTGAAGGTCGCCGACCCGCTCAATCCGTCATTCCCGCGAAAGCGGGAATCCATGGATGCGGCACGATCCAGTCGAGACGACATCGTTTCCATGGATCCCCGCTTTCGCGGGGATGACGAACACGGGGGCAGGGGAGGATGATCCTCCCCGATGCGCTCGCCACCGAAGCCGCCGGCGCGACACTCGCACGCGTCATCCGCCCCGGTGACGTCGTCGCGCTTTCCGGCGAGCTCGGCGCGGGCAAGACGACGCTCGCCCGCGGACTCCTCGCCGCGCTGGGCCTGGCGGGCGAGGCGCCCAGCCCCAGCTTCGCGATCGTGCAGGCCTACGCTCCGCCCGAGGTGCGGCTGCCGCTATGGCATGTCGACCTCTACCGCATCGACGATCCGGCCGACGCCGACGAACTGGGGCTGGACGATGCGCTGGACGACGGCGCGCTGCTGATCGAGTGGCCCGAGCGGCTGGGCGACCGGCTGTGGCCGCAGGCGCTGAAGCTGCACCTGGCGGTCGAGCCGGGCGGGCGGCGCTTGACTTGGGACGTGCCGGCGGCATGGGAAGGCAGATGGCCGCCCCGATGATTCCGCCGCCCGGCGCCCCCGCCTTCCTCGCCGCGAACGGCTGGGGCGGGGCGGCGATCGTGCCGCTGGCGGGCGACGCTTCGTTCCGGCGCTATTTCCGCGCCGTGCTGCCGGATCGCATCGCGGTGCTGATGGACGCGCCGCCGCCGCACGAGGATCCGCGGCCCTTCCTGCACGTCGCCGAGCACCTGACGGCGCTGGGGTTCGCCGCGCCCGCGGTCCTAGCGTCGGATCTCGACCAAGGCCTCGTGCTGATCGAGGATTTCGGCGATGCGCGGATGGCCGAGACGATCGCCGCCGATCCGGCGCGCGAGCGGACGATCTATGAGGCGGCGATCGACCTGGCGGCCGAACTCCACCGCCACCCGCCGGCCGCGCTCGATCCGTACGACATGACGGTCTACCAGCGCGAGGCGGGGCTGTTCACCGATTGGTATGCACCGGCGATCGGGCTGGAGTTCGATGCCGAGAGCTACCGCGCCGCGTGGGACGAGGCGCTGGCCCCGCTCGCCGATCAGCACAGCGTGACGGTGCTGCGCGACTATCACGCCGAGAACATCATGCTGCTGGACGACGGGCGGCTTGGCCTGCTCGACTTCCAGGACGCGCTCGCCGGGCATCCGGCCTACGATCTCGTCTCGCTGCTGCAGGACGCCCGGCGCGAGGTATCGCCCGAACTGGAAGCGGCGATGCTGGATCGCTACGCGGCATCCGCCCCGCTGGACCGCGCCGCCTATGCGCTGCTCGGCGCGCAGCGCAACGCCAAGATCCTCGGCATCTTCACGCGGCTGTGGAAGCGCGACGGCAAGCCGCGCTACCTGGCCTACCAGCCGCGCGTTTGGGCCTATCTGGAGCGCGATCTGCAGCATCCGGCGCTGACCCCGGTCGCCGCCTGGTTCGACGCGAACGTGCCCGCGTCGGCGCGCGCCGCGGCGTGGGCGCCGCTGCCGGCATGAGCCGCTTCGCCAATTCGCTGGCGCTGCGGCCGAAGCCCGAGATGGCGCCGATCCGCACCGCGATGGTGCTCGCGGCGGGTCTCGGCAAGCGCATGCGCCCGCTCACCGCGACGCGGCCCAAGCCGCTGGTTGAGGTGGCGGGCAAGCCGCTGCTGGATCACGTGTTCGATCGGCTCCGCTCGGCCGGGATCCGCCGCGTGGTGGTGAACGTCCATTATCTCGCCGACGCGCTGGAGGCACATGTCCGCCGGCAATTCCCCGACATGGAGATCCTGATCTCCGACGAGCGCGGCGAGCTGCTGGAGACCGGCGGCGGCGTCACCCACGCGCTGCCGCTGATCGAGGACGAGACCTTCCTCGTCGTCAACAGCGACAATTTCTGGGTCGACGGCCCGGTGGATGCGATCCACCTGCTCGCCTCGCGCTGGGACGAGGCGGCGATGGATGCGCTGCTGCTGATGGTGCCGCTGGCGCGCGCCAACTGCCACCGCGGCAAGGGCGATTTCCACCTCGACGGGATGGGCGCGATCCGGCGGCGGCGGCCGGGGCGGATGGCGCCGTTCGTCTTCACCGGCGTGCAGCTGGTCTCGCGCCGCCTGTTCGCCGATGCGCCGTCCGGCGCCTTTTCGACAAACCTGCTGTGGAACCGGGCGATCGCGGCGGGCCGCGCCTACGGTATGGTCCACCAGGGCATGTGGTTCGACGTCGGCACGCCGCGCGCGATCCCCGCGACCGAGGCGATGCTGGCCGATGGCTGAGGCGTATCGGCCGGCCGTCTATACGATCCCCCCGCACCGCGCCTTCGCCGATGCGCTCGCCGCCGGGCTGATCGCCGAACATGGCCGCGATCCGCTGGCGCTGGCGCGCGGGATCCTGCTGCTGCCGAATGCGCGCGGGGCGCGGGCGATCACCGATGCGTTCGTGCGCCGATCGGGCGGCGGGCTGCTGCTGCCGCGGATGGTGCCGGTGGGCGATCCCGAGCTGGACGAGCGCGTCGGCAGCCTGCTCGATCCGACGGGCGGGGACGAGGCGCCGGTGCCGCCGGCGATCGATCCGCTCGAGCGGCTGATGATCCTCAGCCGGCTGGTGGCGCGGCTGCGCGCGCGCGACGGCGCGACTGTCGGCGCGGCGGAGGCGATGCGGCTGGCCGCCGATCTCGCGCGCACGCTGGACCAGCTGACGATCGAGGAGATCGCGCCCGGCCGGCTGGCGGAGGTGGTGCCGGCCGATCTCTCCGCCCACCGCGAACGATCGCTCGGCCTGTTCGAGGAGATCGCCGCGCTCTGGCCGGCGGAGCTGGCGGCGCGGGGGCGGATCGACCTGGCCGATCGCCGCAACCGCCTGCTGGACCGGGTGGCGCGGCGCTGGCGCGATGCTCCGCCGGCCGGCTTCGTCGTCGCGGCGGGCATCACCACCACCGCGCCGGCGGTGACGCGGCTGCTGCGTACGGTCGCACGGATGGAGCGCGGCATGGTGGTGCTGCCGGGCCTCGATCCGGCGATGCCGCTGGAGGAATGGGAGGCGCTCGGCCCCCACACGATCGGCGATGACGGCAGGCCGATGCTGCCGGCCTTGGAGACGCACCCGCAATTCCACCTCAAGCTGCTGCTCGGACGCATGGGCGTCGC
>CAXUMU010000017.1:0-342 GCA_964252145.1 uncultured Sphingomonadaceae bacterium | reverse complement strand
ACAGCCTGGCCGCCTCGCTGCTCGCCGCGGTTCTGGCGATCGCGCTGGCGATGCGCGAGGCGATCGAGACGCCCGAGCGGACGGCCGCGCTGGTCACGCCCGACCGCGCGCTCGCTGCGCGCGTCGCCGCGCACCTGCGAAGGTGGAACATCGTGGCGGACGACTCCGCCGGCCGCCCGCTGTCGACCACCGCGCCCGGCACGCTGCTGATCGGGCTGGCGGAAGCGGCGGCGCAGCGTTTCGCGCCGGTGCCGCTGCTGGCGGTGCTGAAGCACCCCCTGGTGCGCGCGGGCGAGGGGCGGCTCGACTGGCTGGCTGGCGCGCGACGGCTGGACCGTGCGC
>CAXUMU010000016.1:0-24578 GCA_964252145.1 uncultured Sphingomonadaceae bacterium | reverse complement strand
GCCGGGGTAGCCTTCCATCCGCCCAGCCACTAGATAGCCGCCAGCCCCGACGCGACCGGACATTTTCCGCATGGCCCAGCGCATCGCGATCGCCTCCGATCACGCCGCCTTCGAGATGAAGGCGGCGCTTGCCGCGTGGATGCGCGAGACCGGCCACGCGGTGATCGATCTGGGGCCTGACGACGCCGCCTCGGTCGACTATCCGGATTATGGCTACGCGCTCGCCGAGGCGGTGGCCGACGGGCGCGCGGAGCTGGGCGTCGCATTGTGCGGGTCGGGCATCGGCATCGCGATCGCGGTCAACCGGCACCCGGCCGCGCGCTGCGCGCTGGTCGGCGAAGCGCTGTCGGCGCGGCTGGCGCGCACGCACAACGACGCCAACGTGATCGCGCTGGGCGCGCGCCTGATCGGGATCGAGCAGGCGAAGGAGTGTCTCGCGACCTTCCTCGCGACTCCGTTCGCCGGCGGCCGCCACCAGGGCCGCGTCGACAAGCTTTCCCACCCCCGCTTCGAGAAGGAGCCCGCATGAGCACCAACCCGGCCGTTTTCGCCGAGGCCGACCAGGGCGGCTTCTTCACCCGCGGCCTCGCCGAGGCCGATCCGGAGGTCGCCGCGAGCATCGCCGACGAGCTCGGCCGCCAGCGCGACAAGATCGAGCTGATCGCGTCCGAGAACATCGTGTCGCGCGCCGTGCTCGAGGCGCAGGGTTCGGTGCTCACCAACAAATATGCCGAGGGCTATCCCGGCCGCCGCTATTATGGCGGCTGCGAATATGTCGACGTCGTCGAGAACCTGGCGATCGAGCGGGCGAAGAAGCTGTTCGGCGCGGGCTTCGCCAACGTCCAGCCCAATTCGGGCAGCCAGATGAACCAGGCGGTGTTCCTAGCGCTGCTGCAGCCGGGCGACGCCTTCATGGGGCTGGACCTGAACGCGGGCGGCCACCTGACGCACGGATCGCCGGTCAACATGTCGGGCAAATGGTTCAGGCCGATCCCCTACGGCGTGCGGCGCGACGACCAGCTGCTCGACATGGACGAGATTACCCGGCTCGCGCGCGAGAACAGGCCGAAGCTGATCATCGCCGGCGGCACCGCTTATTCACGCGGCTGGGACTTCGCCCGCTTCCGCGAGATCGCGGACGAGGTGGGCGCCTGGCTGATGGTCGACATGGCGCATTTCGCCGGGCTCGTGGCGGGCGGCGCGCATGCCAATCCGGTGCCGCACGCCCATGTCGTCACGACCACCACGCACAAGTCGTTGCGCGGACCGCGCGGCGGCATGATCCTCACCAACGACGAGGACATGGCGAAAAAGATGAACATGGCGGTGTTCCCCGGCCTGCAGGGCGGCCCGCTGATGCACGTCATCGCCGCCAAGGCGGTCGCGTTCGGCGAGGCGCTGCAGCCGGAGTTCCGCGCCTACGCCCGCAGCATCGTCGAGAATGCGCGCGCGCTCGCCGCGCAGCTTAAGTCGCGCGGGCTGGATATCGTCTCGGGCGGCACCGACAACCACCTGATGCTGGTGGATCTCCGCCCCAAGCAGGCGACCGGCAAGCTGACCGAGAAGGCGCTCGATCGCGCCTCGATCACCTGCAACAAGAACGGCATTCCGTTCGATCCCGAGAAGCCGTTCGTCACCTCGGGCATCCGCCTCGGCACGCCGGCCGGCACGACGCGCGGCTTCGGCGTGGCCGAGTTCCGCGAGGTGGGCGACCTGATCGCCGACGTGGTGGACGGGCTGCGCAGCAACGGCGCCGACGGCAACGAGCTGGTCGAGAGCGAGGTCCGCGCGCGCGTCGCCAGCCTGTGCGATCGCTTCCCGATCTATCCGGAGCTCTGATTGCGCTGCCCGTTCTGCGCCCATGAGGACAGCCAGGTAAAGGACAGCCGCCCCACCGAGGACGGGGCGGCGATCCGCCGGCGGCGCCAGTGCGAGCTGTGCGGCGCGCGCTTCACCACGTTCGAGCGCGTCCAGCTGCGCGAGCTGACCGTGCTGAAGAGCGAGGGCGCGCGCGAGCCGTTCGACCGCGCCAAGCTGGAACGCTCGATCGCGATCGCCTGCCGCAAGCGCCCGGTGCCGCCCGACCGAATCGAGCGGCTCGTCTCGGGCATCCAGCGCCAGATCGAGGTGTCCGGCGACAGCGAGGTGCCCGCCGCGCGCGTGGGCGCGATGGTGATGGACGGGCTGCGCGCGCTGGACAGCGTGGCCTACATCCGCTTCGCCAGCGTCTACAAGGATTTCACCGAGGCCAAGGATTTCGAGCAGTTCGCGGGAACGATTGCCGAGGTGGCGCGGGATTGAGGAAAGCCGCCCACCACCGCCGTTCGTGTCGAGCAAGCATCGAGCGAAGCCGAGATGCGGCGTCGAGACGGCGCCCATGAGCTTCTGGGCCTATGTGTTGCGCTGTGCCGATGGCAGCTACTACACCGGGCACACCGAGGATCTCGACCATCGGCTGGCCGAGCATCGGAGCGGCGCGATCCCGGGCTACACACATGATCGCCGCCCGGTTACGCTCATGTGGTCCGAAACATTCCCTTCGCGGGAAGAGGCGATCGCTGTCGAACTGACAGTGAAAGGGTGGTCGCGCGCGAAGAAGGAGGCGCTGTTTCGGAGTGACTGGCGCGCGTTATCGGAGGCTGCCAGGCCACCCGCGCGTCGGATCCCTCGACACGATGTCTCGACAGGCTCGACATCTGCTCGGGACGAACGGGTGTGGGTTGAGGCACCCGCATCCCCACCCCCCGCGATCATCCTCGTCCGCCCGCAGCTCGGCGAGAATATCGGCAAGGCGGCGCGGGCGATGCTCAATTTCGGGCTGACCGACCTGCGCCTGGTCGCACCGCGCGACGGGTGGCCCAATCCCGATGCCGGCCCCGCCGCATCCGGCGCGGATTCGGTACTGGCCAATGCGCGGGTGTATGACGATGTGGCCGGCGCCGCCGCCGACTGCATCGCCGTCTATGCCACCACCGTGCGCCGCCGCGACGTGGTGAAGCCGGTGCTGACGCCCGAGGGGGCCGCGCAGGCGATCCGCGCCGCGCCCGGCCGCTCGGCGCTGCTGTTCGGGCCCGAACGATCCGGGCTGGAGACCGACGATGTCGCCGGCGCGCGCGCGATCGTCACCGTGCCGGTTAACCCCGCGTTCGGCAGCCTCAACCTGGCGCAGGCGGTGATCCTGCTCGCCTATGAATGGTCCAAGGGCGAGGCGCTGGCGCAGCCCACCGCGATCGACCTGGCGCCGCCGGCCCCGCAGGAAGAGCTGGACGGGCTGATCGGGCAGCTCGATGCGATGCTGGGCCCGACCGGCTATTATTTCCCGCCGCACCGCGAGCCGGCGCTGCGCCGGTCGCTCCGCTCGCTGCTGACCAAGCCCGGCTGGAACGCGCAGGAGGTGCGCACGCTGCGCGGCGTGCTGAGCGCGCTCGATCACCCCCGCCCGCGTGGGGCCAGGCCCGAAAGTTGACATCGCGGCCACCCGCCGCTACCCGCCCCACCTTCGCAATTGACCCCGCACCCCGGTGAAGCGGCGGTCCTGCCGGACTAACCCTCCCCAGCAGCGCGGTTCCGGGAAACGACGCATCGCCCTGGGCGGTGCACCACGCAGTTGGAGGACGTATCATGACGAAGCGCACCAGCGCCAAGTACAAGCTCGATCGCCGCATGGGCGAGAATATCTGGGGCCGCCCCAAGAGCCCGGTCAACAAGCGCGAATACGGCCCCGGCCAGCACGGCCAGGCGCGCAAGAAGAAGGTGTCGGACTACGGCATCCAGCTGAAGGCCAAGCAGAAGCTGAAGGGCTATTATGGCGACGTGACGGAGAAGCAGTTCAAGCGCTCCTACACCGACGCCTCCAAGATGAAGGGCGATACCAGCCAGAACCTGATCGGCCTGCTCGAGCGGCGGCTGGACATGGTGGTGTATCGCGCCAAGTTCACCCCCACGATCTTCGCCGCGCGCCAGCTGGTCAGCCACGGCCACGTCCGCGTGAACGGGGTGAAGTGCAACATCGCCTCGCGCCGGGTGAATCCGGGCGACGAGATCACGCTGGGCAGCAAGGCGCAGGAAATGGCGCTGGTGATGGAGGCGCAGGGCCTCTCCGAGCGCGAGATCCCCGACTATGTCGTCGCCGACGGCAGCGCGAAGGTCACCTATGTCCGCGTGCCCACGCTGGACGAGGTGCCCTATCCGGTGAAGATGGAGCCAAACCTGGTCGTCGAGTTCTACTCGCGCTGATCGGGTTCCGGCGGCGGTCCCGGGCGGGGCCGCCGCAATCTTGCGTGTTCACGCCGCGGCGCTCGACCTCGCCGCAAGCGCACCTCGCCAATTAGCCGGGGCGACGCCCAGGCCGCGGCGGAAGAAGCGCGAGAAATAAGCGGCGTCGTCGAATCCGAGGTCGTAGCCGATCTCGGCCACCGTCCGGTCGGTATAGGCCAGCTGGCGCCGCGCCTCGGCGAGCAGCCGGGCATGCAGCAGCCGGATCGGCGCGGCGCCGGCGGTCTCGGCACAGGCCGCGCGCAGCCGGGCGGCCGATGTGCCGAGCGCGCGGGCGTGATCGGCGACGCTCCACCCGTCGCGCAGGTGACGGTCGATCTGGTCGCGGTAGCGCGCGACGAGCGCCGCCGCGCGGCGCGGCGCGGCGCTCTCTGCGTTACCGGGCGCCAGCCGACACGCCTGCACCAGCAGCAGCTGCACCAGCGCCTCGCCGGCCAGCGCGGTCAGCGGCGCGGATCCGGCCGCCTCCACCGTCAGCATCGCGAGCGCCGCGCGCAGCACCTCGTCCGCCGCCGGCAGGTCGAGCACGCGGGCGCGCTCGCGCAGCTTTTCCACCGCGGCATGGCGCGCGGCGATCCGGCGGAGCAGCGGATCGGCGATCGTGACGACATGGCCGTCGGTGCCGGGATCGAAGCGGAAGCCGTGGACGATCCCGGCCGGCATGATCAGCAGCGCGCGGCCGAACGCCATCCGCGCGCCCTCCGCCAGCATCTCGCCGCCGCCGTCCAGAATCACCAGCAGGTGACCCAGCATCGCATGGCTGTGCGGGCGAATCGTCCAATCCTGCGCGGCGCTGCGGCTCTCGATCGTCTCGATGTGAAGGAAGCGTTCCTCCACCGCATGCTCCGGCTCGCCATAGAGAAAATAGCGGGGGACGGCGGGCCGGGTCATTATGCGACGATCCGCGATCCCAAGCGAAAAGTCCAACTCTTCGCGCGGTGTATCGGTGCCGTCACGCCGCCCCGCCGCCTATGCTCCGGTCAAACACATGGAGAGAGCGATGCGAACGCAAGTGGCGATCATCGGCGCGGGGCCGGCCGGGCTGCTGCTGGCGCGCCTGCTCCACGAACAGGGCATCGCCTGCGTCGTGCTGGAGGCGCGCGCCAGGGATTATGTCGAGGCGCGGATCCGCGCCGGCGTGCTGGAACAGACCACGGTCGACCTGCTGCGCCGGATCGGCGTGGACGATCGGCTGAACGCGGAAGGGCTGCCCCACGGCGGCTTCTCGCTCTCGATCGACGGCGAGCCGCTGCGGATCGACCTGGCCGCGCTCGTCGGCCGGTCCGTCACCGTCTACGGCCAGACCGAGGTGACGCGCGATCTGATCGAGTCCGCTCTCGCGCGCGGCATCCCGATCCATTTCGAAGCCGCCGACGTGGCGCTGCACGACCTCACCTCGGACGTGCCTGCCGTCACCTTCAAGCTGAACGGCGCGGCTCAGCGGCTCGCCTGCGACTTCGTCGCCGGGTGCGACGGCTTCCACGGCCCCAGCCGCCGCGCCATCCCCGCCGATGTGCTGAAGACGTACGAGAAGGTCTATCCGTTCGGCTGGCTGGGCATCCTGGCGGATGTGCCGCCCTGCGCGCACGAACTGATCTACGCCAGCCACGAACGCGGCTTCGCGCTCGCCTCGATGCGCTCGCCGACGCGCAGCCGCTATTATATCCAGGTGCCGCTGGACGAACGGATCGAGGCATGGCCCGACGCGCGATTATGGGACGAGCTCGCGCTGCGCTTGGGCGACGAGGCGGCGGCGGGGATGACGCGCGGGCCTGCACTGGAGAAGTCGATCGCGCCGCTGCGCTCGTTCGTCGCCGAGCCGATGCGCTGGGGGCGACTGTTCCTGGCCGGCGACGCCGCGCACATCGTGCCGCCCACCGGCGCGAAGGGGCTCAACCTCGCCGCCTCCGACGTGGTGTTCCTGGCGGAGGCGCTGATCGATCACTACCGTCACGGCTCCGATGCCGGGCTCGAGGGCTATTCGGCCCGCGCGCTGGCGCGGGTATGGAAGGCGGTGCGTTTTTCCTGGTGGTTCACCGGGCTGACGCACCGTTTCCCGCACGCCGACGCGATCGACCGCAAGATCCAGCTGGCCGAACTCGCCTACATCCGCGGCTCGCACCTGGCGCAGGCGGGGATCGCCGAGAATTATGTCGGTTTGGCTCTCTGACTCGCGTGCTCCCGCGCAGGCGGGAGCCCAGCTGCGACCTGGGATTGGGCTCCCGCCTGCGCGGGAGCACGGGCCGGTCAGCCTCAATCCTGGAAGTTGAGCCTGAGCCCCGGCCGCGGCCAGCGGCAGCGGAACAGCCGGCCGGTGGAGGAGCCCGTCACCCATGCATCCCGCATGTCTGCGCCGCCGAAGCAGATGTTGGTGGTGACCGGATCGGGGAAGGCGGCGTGTTCGAAGCTACCGTCCTCGGGGTCGATCGTGGTGATGCCGCCGTTGAACAAGGTCGCCGCGCACACCCGGCCCGACGCCTCGACCGCCAGGCTGTCGAACCATTGCAGCGCGGGCAGGTTGACCACCACCCGCGCCGATGCATGCCCCGCCTCGGCCACCGGCACGCCGGGCGCGGTCAGGTCGAGCGCCCACAGCCGCTGCAGCATCGAATCGGTCCAGTAGAGCGTGCGTTCGTCGGGCGACAGGCCGATGCCGTTGGGCGAGATCTGCTCCGACCGCACGCGCGTGATGCGCGATCCGTCCGGCCGGGCATAGTAGATCCCGCCCAGCCGCCGATCTTCGCCGTCGGAGAAGCCGAAGCAGGTGAACCACAGCCCGCCGGTGCGATCGACCACGATGTCGTTGGGGCCGTTCAGCGGCCGGCCGTCGCACGCATCGTACAGCGTCTCCGCCTTGCCGGTCCGCAGGTCGACGCGCTGGATCGAACCGCCGGAATAGCTCTCCGGAAACAGCAGCCGGCCATCGCTCTCCCAGTCGTCCGGAAATCTGAACGCGCCGCCATTGTTGCAGACATAGACCGCGCCGTCCGCGCCGATCGCCGCGCCGTTGGGGCCGCCGCCCAGATCGGCGATCGTCTCGCGCACGCCGCCCGGCGTGATGCGGGTCAGCGTGCGACGCCGGATCTCGACCAGCAGCACCGATCCGTCCGCCAGCGCGATCGGCCCTTCGGGAAATTGCAGCCCTTCGGCGACCGCCGCGACGTCCATCCCGCTCTCCCCCGACCGATCGTCATTGTCTCCGTCGCAGCCTAGCCCTACGCGCGGGCCACGCTGTTGAGCCAGCGCACTCACTTGGCCTGGAATCGGATGATCGAAGCCGTTGCCCTCACCCGCGTGCCGTCGATCGCGGTGATCAGCGACCGGGTGGAGCGCGGCGGCACCGGCGGGGCGCCGGACGTGCCGTGGCAGGCGGTCGATACCCCGGCGCCGGAGGTGACCGGCGGCTATCTCGAACGCCTCCCGCTCGCCTGCATCGCCGCCGGCCTGGCCGAGCAGGCCGAGATCTGGCACCACCACCACGGGCCCGGCGATCCGCACTTCGCGCGTGCCGATCCGCGGCTCGCCTACCGCGCGTTCCGGCTCGACGATACCGCCGCGCCGTTCGCGAACCGCGCGATGCTGGACTTCGTGCGCGAGTTCGGCGCGCCGCACATCCTGGTCGTCTACGGTCTCGGTGTGGCGGCCGAGTTGCTGGAAGCGTGCGCGAACAGCTTCATCCTCTACAATTCGATCGACGCGCCGTCGCTGCGCGTGCCGCCCGAGGTGAGCGCGCGGTTCGACCTGGTGCTGACCGGCGCGCAGTGGCAGTCCGACGAGGTGACCGCGCGTCATCCCGGCATGGCGACCGCGATCCTGCCGGTCGGGCCCGAATTCGCCGCGATCGACCTGTTCCGGCCGCTCGGGCTGCCCAAGGATTACGACCTGATCTACGTCGCGGCGGCGCAAGCCTATAAGCGCCACGACATCCTGTTCGACGCGCTCGACCGGCTGCCCCGCGACGTGCGCGCGCTGTGCGTGTTCGGCTATGGCGAGCTGGCCGATGCGCTGCGCGCCGACGCGCGCGAGCGGGACCTGTCGATCGACTTCGTCGGGCCGCCGGGGGTGGGGTTCGACGAGGTCAACCGGCTGATGAATCGCGCCCGATTCGGCGTGGTGTGCGGGCGCGACGACGGAGCGCCCGCGATCCTGACCGAATATATGCTGGCTGGGCTGCCGGTGCTGGCCAATGCGGAACTGACCTGCGGGCGCCAATATATATTGCCCGAGACCGGGATACTTGCCGCACCGGATGCGTTCGCAGATGCGATCATCGAGATGCGCGCGGGCGCGAGTTCGTTTCGCACCCGCGAAATAATCATGTCGCGCTGCACTTGGCCCCACAGCGTCGATCGACTCGGCCGTTTGATCCGGTTGACTAACATCATGAAAAAGAGATCGGGATAACCTCGATCAATTGCGGTACGGCTGCCCTGCGATAGATGTTGCGGTGCAACGATCGGAGAGCAGCGTGCACGGCCCGGTTTTGAACGATCAGTCGTCCCCCGCTACCGCCGCCACGCTCCCTCCGCTGATTTGCTTTTCGCATCTGCGCTGGGATTTCGTGACGCAGCGGCCGCAGCATCTGATGAAGCGCTTCGCCGCCGAACGCCGCGTGTTCTTCTGGGAGGAGCCGATCGGCTGCGATCATCCGCTCCCCTACCTGGAATATCATCCTTTCCCGGCGGACGGCGTGATCGCGCTGCGCCCGCGCGTGCCGCACTGGTGGAACCGCGCGGATAGCGAAACCGCACTGCGCGGCCTGCTCGACATGCTGGTGGCGACCTCGGTGGCCGCCGATCCGGTGCTGTGGTTCTACACGCCGATGATGCTGGGCTTCGCCGATCATCTGCGCGCCGAGACGATCGTGTACGACTGCATGGACGAACTCTCCGCCTTCGCCTTCGCCGATCCGCTGCTGGTGGAGCGCGAGGCCGAACTGATCCGCCGGGCCGACGTGATGTTCACCGGCGGCTACAGCCTGTACGAGGCGAAGCGTGCGCGCCACGACGCGATCCACCCGTTCCCTTCGGCGGTGGACGTCGCGCATTTCGGCGCGGCGCGCGGCGAGATCGTCGAGCCGGCCGATCAGGCCTGCATCGCGGGACCGAAGCTCGGTTTCTACGGCGTCATCGACGAACGCATCGACCTCGCATTGATCGACGCCGTCGCCGCGGCGCGGCCGGACTGGCAGATCGTGATGATCGGCCCGGTGGTGAAGATCGATCCCGCCGCGCTGCCCCGCCGCGCCAACATCTACTGGCTGGGCGGCCGCCGCTACGACGAGCTGCCCGCCTATCTGTCGGGCTGGGACGCGGCGCTGATGCCGTTCGCGATCAACGAGGCGACGCGCTTCATCAGCCCGACCAAGACGCCCGAATATCTCGCCGCCGGTAAGCCGGTGGTGTCCACGCCCATCACCGACGTGATCCGCCATTATGGCGAGGCGACCGCGGTCGCCATCGCCGGCGACGCCGCGTCGTTCGTCTCGGCCTGCGAAGCCGCGCTCGCGCTGCCGTTCGCCGGATCGTGGCTGGACGAGGCCGACCGGCTGCTCGCCGCGACCTCGTGGGATCGCACGTTCCAGGGCATGAAGGCGGCGATGGCGCCCAGGCCCGCCGCGCCGGCGATCCACCCCGCCGGCCGCCGGCCGCATTACGACGCCGTCGTGGTCGGCGCGGGGTTCGCCGGATCGGTGCTGGCCGAGCGGCTCGCGGCGGACGCCGACAAGCGCGTGCTGGTGATCGATCGCCGCCCGCATGTCGGCGGCAACGCCTTCGACCATGCCGATGCGGCCGGGATCCTGGTCCACCGCTACGGCCCGCACATCTTCCACACCAACAGCGACGAGGTGTTCGCCTACCTCTCGCGCTTCACCCAGTGGCGCCCCTATGCGCACCGCGTGCTGGCGAGCGTGCGGGGCAAGCTGGTGCCGATCCCGATCAACCGCACCACGCTGAACGAACTCTACGGGCTCGACCTGCAGGACGAGGCGCAGGCCGCCGCGTTCCTGGCGGCACGCGCCGAGCCGCGCGAGATCCGCAGCTCGGAGGACGTGGTGGTCGCCGCGGTCGGCCAGGAGCTCTACGAGACCTTCTTCCGCGGCTATACGCGCAAGCAATGGGGGCTCGACCCGTCGGAGCTGGACAAGTCGGTCACCGCGCGCGTGCCGACGCGCACCAACACCGACGACCGCTATTTCCTCGACCGCCACCAGGCGATGCCGCTCCACGGCTATACCGCGATGTTCCAGCGGATGCTGGATCATCCGAACATCACGGTCGAGACCGGCGTCGACTACCGCGATCTCGACGTCCGCGCCGACCACACCGTGTTCACCGGCCCGGTCGATGAGTATTTCGATCAGCGCTACGGCCCGCTGCCCTATCGCAGCCTGGAATTCCGCCACGAGACGCACGACGTGGCGCAGTTCCAGCCGGTCGCGGTGGTCAACTATCCCTCGCCCGACGAGGCGCACACGCGCATCACCGAATATAAGCACCTGACCGGGCAGCACGCGCGCCAGACCAGCATCAGCTACGAATATCCGCGCGCCGACGGCGACCCCTATTATCCGATCCCGCGGCCCGAGAACCAGGCGCTTTACCGCCGCTACGAGGCGCTGGCCGATGCACTGCCGGACGTGAGCTTCGTTGGGCGGCTCGCGACCTATCGCTATTACAATATGGACCAGGTGGTCGGGCAGGCGC
This sequence comes from uncultured Sphingomonadaceae bacterium, assembly GCA_964252145.1. GTDB lineage: Bacteria > Pseudomonadota > Alphaproteobacteria > Sphingomonadales > Sphingomonadaceae > JAQGLK01. The sequence continues at coordinate 13,596 of CAXUMU010000016.1, read as the reverse complement.
TCGCCACCTACCGCCGGCTGGTGCCCCGGCTGCTGCAGGCAAGCGCCGCCGCGTGAGCAGTTCGCGGCGACGGCTGTTCCTGCTGACCGAGAGCCCCGCCCCCTCCGGCGTGGGCGAGCATATGCTGACGCTTGCGGAGGGGTTGGGCGGCGACTATGACGTCGTCGTCGGCGCGGTGGCGGGCACCGGGCTGCTGGAGCGCGCCCGCAGCGCCGGGCTGCCGGTCAAGGCGATCGACCCCGCCGCGCCGCAGGACCTCGCCCGCTGGTTCGCGCGCAGCCGGCCGGACGTCGTTCACGTCCATGCCGGGATCGGCTGGGAAGGCCATGCCAGCGCGTGCGCGGCGCACGATGCCGGCGTCGCGGTCGTGCGGACCGAGCACCTGCCCTACCTGCTGACCGATCCCGCGCAGCGCGCCGAGCATGAAGACGGCCTGCGCGCGGTCGATCGCGTGATCTGCGTCTCGCAGGCGGTGGCCGACACGCACGAGGCCGAAGGCTTCGGCGGAAAGGTCGCCACGATCGCGAACGGCGTCCGCCACCGGCCGCCGACGCGAGACCGCGCCGCTCTTCGGCGGGAATGGGGGCTGGAGGGTGGCCCGGTGCTGCTGATGGCGGCGCGTTTCGCCGAACAGAAGGGGCACCGCTTCCTGCTGGACGCGCTGCCCGCCGTGCTGGCCGAGCATGCCGGCACCACGCTGCTGCTGGCCGGCGACGGACCGCTGCTGTGGGACGTCGCGCGCGAGGTCGCACGGCGCGGGCTCGCCGGATCGGTCCGGCTGCTGGGCAGGCGCACCGACATGCCCGACCTGATGGCGGCGGCCGACCTGCTGGTGCTGCCGTCGCGGTTCGAGGGGCTGTCGCTGGTCGCGCTGGAGGCGATGGCGGCGGGGCTGCCGGTCGTCGCCTGCGACGTGCCCGGCAATAGCGAGATGATCGAGCATGGCCGCTCCGGCTGGCTCGCGCCCTGCGACGACCCGGCCGCCTTCGCTGCCGCGATCGGCGAGGCGCTGTCCGACCGCGACCGTCTCGCCGCGGTCGCCGCCGCCGCGGGCGGGCGCCAGCGTGACCGCTACACCGCCGATCGCATGATCGCGCAGACCGCGGCGATCTACGACGAGGCGGTGCGCGAGGCGCCGGCGCGCACAGGAGGACAAGTGACGAGGATCGGGTTCATCGGCGCCGGCGGCATCGCGCACCGCCATTTCGGCGTGCTCGAGCAGTTCGAGGATGTCGCGATCGTCGCGGTCGCCGACGTCGACGCGGGCCGCGCGGCCGAGGCCGCCGAACGCTTCGGCGCGCGCGCGTTCGCCGATGTCGAGGCGATGCTGGACGCGGTGGAGGTGGACGCGCTCTACATCTGCGTGCCGCCGTTCGCGCACGGCGCGCCGGAGCGCGCGGCGATCGCCAGGCGGTTGCCGTTCTTCGTCGAAAAGCCGGTCGCGCTCGACCTCGCGACGGCGCAGGACATCGCCGACGCGGTCGCGGTGGCGGGGCTGGTCACCGCCGTCGGCTATCACTGGCGCTATCTCGACACGGTGGACGAGGTGCGCGGGCTGCTGGCGCACAATCCGGCGCGGCTGATGTCGGGCTATTGGCTCGATTCGACGCCGCCGCCGGTCTGGTGGTGGCACGAGGATCAATCGGGCGGGCAGATGGTGGAGCAGACCACCCACCTGCTGGATCTCGCGCGCTATCTGGGCGGCGAGGTGACGCGCGCCTATGGCTTGGCCGGCCATACCGATCGGCCCGAGTTCCCCGGCCTCGACGTGCCGACCGTCAGCACCGCGAGCCTGCTGTTCCGCAGCGGCGCGATCGCCAATTTCGCCTCGACCTGCCTGCTCGGATGGAACCACCGCGTCGGCCTGCACCTGTTCGGCGACAGGCTGGCGGTCGAGCTGACCGATCACGACCTGATGGTCGATGTCGGCCGCGGCCGCCCGGTGCGCGGCGCCGAGGGCGATCCGGTGTGGCGCGAGGACCGCGACTTCATCGATGCGGTGCAGGGCAAGGAAAACCGCATTCGCTGCCCCTATCCGGACGCGCTGGCCACGCTGCGCCTGGCGCTCGCCGTGGTCGAGTCCGCCCGGACCGGCGTCGCGATCGAGCTGGAGACGGCGCATGGCTGAGTGGCGCCATATCCGCTCGCTGGGCGTCGAACGGCCGGGCGAGGCCTATCTCCACGGCTATGACGAAGGGCCGCCCGGCGACGGGCAGGTGCGGCTGGAGACACTTTACACCGGCTTCTCCGCCGGCACCGAGCTCACCTTCGTCAAGAACAGCAACCCCTATCTTCATTCGCGCTGGGATGCCGGGCGGGGCGTGTTCGTGCCCGGCGAGGCGCAGCAGCACTATCCGGTGCCGTTCCTCGGCTACATGGAGTGCGCGCGCGTCGTCGAATCGAACGCGTGGGATTACCTGCCGGGCGAAGTCGTGGGCGCGGTCTACGGCCACAAGACCGGCCACACCGCCGATCCGTTCCACGACCTGCTGGCCAAGCTGCCGCCCGGGATCGACCCGATCCTGGGCATCTATGTCGGCCAGATGGGGCCGATCGCCGCCAACGGCATCCTCCATGCCGACGCCGAGATGCTGGGGCCGGACGCACCCTTCTTCGGCGCGGGCATCGCCGGACGCCCGGTGCTGGTGATCGGCGCGGGGATCGTCGGGCTGTTCACCGCCTTGTTCGCGCAGCGTGCCGGCGCGAGCGAGGTGGTGATCGCCGACCCTTCCGAATTCCGCCGCATGCGCGCGACCTGCCTGGGGCTGACGCAGATGACCGAGGCCGACGCCTGGGCCTATGCCAAGTCGCGCTGGCATCACGGCGGCGACGATCGCGGCGCCGACATCGTGTTCCAGACGCGCGCCGACAGCGCCTCGCTCCACGCGGCGATGCAGGCGCTGCGGCCGCAGGGCACGGTGATCGATCTGGCTTTCTATCAAGGCGGCGCGGACCGGCTGCGGCTGGGCGAGGAGTTCCACCACAACGGCCTCAACCTGCGCTGCGCCCAGATCAACCGCGTGCCCCGCGGCATGGCTTTCGCGTGGGACAAGCGCCGCCTCGCCAACGAGACGATCGCGCTGCTGGCCGCGCGCGGGGCCGAGATCAAGGCGCAGCTGATCACGCACGTCGTGCCGATCGAGGAGGCGCCCGGCTTCATCCGCCACCTCGTCACCGACCGCCCCGAATTCCTCCAGATCGTCTTCAAGGTGGCCGGGTGACCCCGCTCGGCGACCGCCCGATGCGGATCCTGTTCGTCTTCGCCTGGCTCGTCGTCGGCGGCGAGGAGACCGAGGTGCGGCTGCTGGCGCAGGCGCTGGACCGCACCCGCTACACGATCGACGTGGTCGCCTGCTTCCGCAAGGAGGGTATGCCCGACCAGACGCACGCGCAGCTGGAGGCGATCGGGGTGCATGTGGATCGCACGCCCTATCACCTCTCGATGGACGAAACGGTCGCGTACCTCGCCGGACTCGTTCCGGCCTATGACGTGGTGGTGTCGTGCCAGAACGTCGCCGACATCTATCCCGCTCTGGAGCGAATCCACCTGCGGCCGCCGCTGATCGAGCATGGCGGGCTGGTGTCGGAGGCGCTGGCCGGCCCCAAGCATTTCACCACGCGCTACGTGGGCGTGTGCGCCGCGATCCGCGACGCCGCCGCCAGCCGCATGCCGGGGCGCGAGGCGGACGCGCTCGAGATCCCGTCGATGGTCGACATGGCCGCGTTCGATCCGGCCGACCGCGCGCCGATGCGCGCCGCGCTGGGCATCGCGGAAGGCGTGCCGCTGATCGGCTGGGTCGGCCGACTGGATGCCAAGAAGCGGGTCGAGGATTTCATCGCCGCCGCCGCGCGCGTCCACGCCGCCCGCCCGGACGCGCGCTTCGTGGTGATCGGCGGCCCGGATGCGTTCATGCCGGACTATGCCGCGCGGCTGCGCGCGCAGGCGACCGCTCTGGGGCTCGACCGCGCGCTCACCTTCCTGGGCGACCGGGCCGACATTCCGCAGCTGCTCGCCGCGCTCGACATCTTCGTCTGGCTGTCGCGCGGCGAGGGCATGCCGCACGTGATCGCCGAGGCGGGCGCCGCGGCGCTGCCGGTGATCGCCACCGCCGACAACGGCACGCTGCAGCAGATCGAGGACGGGATCACCGGCCTGTTCGTGCCGCACGAGGATCCCGCCGCCGTCGCGACCAAGATCCTGCGGCTGCTGGGCGATCCTTCGCTGCGCCGCCGGCTGGGTCGGGCGCTGCATGCCAAGGTGCGCGCCGACTATGCGGTGGATGCGGTCGTCCCGCAGTGGCGAAGGCTGTTCGATGCGGTGCGCCGGCCGGTGCCGGAGCCCGCGCCGCCGCTATTCCGGAGCGCGTTCCTGGGCGGGTTCGAATGCTCCACCCACCGCCGCGCGCACGATCGCAGGCGCGTCGACGTGATCGCCGCCACCCGCCACGATGCGCTCGCTGAGCAGGATTACCGCACGCTGCAGCGCCACGGCATCCTGACCGTCCGCGACGGGCTACGCTGGCACCGGATCGAGCGCGAGCCCGGCCGTTACGACTGGTCCAGCCTGGAGGCGCAGCTCGCCGGGGCGCAGGCCAGCGGCACGCAGGTCATCTGGGACCTGCTGCATTATGGCTGGCCCGACGATCTCGATGTCTGGAGCGCCGCGTTCGTGCCGCGCTTCGCCGCCTTCGCCGCCGCCGCCGCGCGGACGATCGGGCCGCGCACCGCGGGTGCGCCTTTCTACTGCCCGGTCAACGAGATCTCATTCCTGTCGTGGGGCGGCGGCGATGCGGCCTATCTCAACCCGTTCGCGCGCGGGCGCGGCTATGAGCTGAAGGTGCAGCTGGCGCGGGCGGCGATCGCGGCGATGGAGGCGATCCGCGCGATCGATCCGCATGCCCGCTTCGTCCATGTCGATCCGGTGATCAACGTGATCACCGATCCGTCGCGGCCTTGGGACGCGCCGTTCGCGGAGGGGCACCGCCACGCGCAGTTCCAGGGGTGGGACCTGATCGCCGGGCGGATCTGGCCGCAGATCGGCGGACGGGCCGAACTGCTCGATATCGTCGGCGTCAATTACTACCACAACAACCAGTGGATCCACGGCGGCCCGCCGATCGACCGCCACCACCCGCTGCACAAGCCGTTCCACCGCATGCTGGCCGAAACCTATGCGCGCTACGGCCGGCCGATCTTCATCGCCGAGACCGGGATCGAGGGCGATGCGCGGCCCGAATGGCTGGCGCATGTCTGCGACGAGGTGCGGCAGGCGCAGCGGCTGGGCGTACCGGTCGCGGGGCTGTGCCTCTATCCCATCCTCGATCATCCCGGCTGGGACGACGAACGCCCCTGCCCGAACGGGCTGCTGCGCGATGCCGATCGCACGGCCTATGCCCCGCTCGCGGACGAACTCCGCCGCCAGCAGGTGCTAGCCGATGCGTGGAATGGCGACGCCGGGGTCGATCCTGAACTTGCCGGGAAGCGTCAGTTCGCGCTTGCGCAGCGGTAGCGGCACCTTCGTCTCGCCCCAGCGCAGCCCGGCGGAGAGCTCGACCGTGCCGAGATCGACGCCGCCGATGCGGCCGGCGTTGATCACCAGCGTGGCAGCATCGATCAACGCCTCCAGCTCGATCACCAGCTTGAGCGGCCAGTCGATCAGCGGCAGCGCCTGCAGCCGGAGTTCCGGATCGATCGCCAGCTTCAGCGGATGCTTGGCGAGCACCATGCGGATCGTCCTGGCGGCGGGATATTGATCCGGATCGGCATAGCCGCGCAGCTCGTGCGCCTTGCTCCAGCCCTGCACCAGCAGGTCGACCAGATCGATGTCGCACGCCGCGCGCACCGCATCGTCGATCGCGCCGCTCGCTGCCTTGACGGCCGTATCCAGCCCGACGCCCGCCCCGTCCGCCGAGCGCCCCTCCCTGACGACCGCGACGCGCGAATCGGCGAGCAGTTCGGAGATCGGAATGGGGCGATCAGACATTGGCGACCTCCACGGCGGCGACGGGCAGCGGCACGGGCGGCGTCGCGCGGGCGGAACCGCCGGAGACCAATGCGATCCGCGCGATCGGGCCGCCGGTCCACGCATCGCCCGGCACGGCGGCGAAGCCGACCGTACCGACCTGCACCGCGGATGCAGCAGCGCGTGACGCAGCCACGCGCCCGCCGCCAGCAGGCCGAGCGCGACGAGCCCCGCCCCGATCGGCCGCCATGGCAACCCGCACCTGCCGCGCCGACATCTGCACCGCCAGCGGCTGCTTCACGGCCGGCCCGATCGTCTGCAGGATCTTCGCGTGCTCGGCCTGCGCCGCGCCCGGTGGCGGCGCCTGCGCCGGGACCCCGCCACCCGCGCCCAGCGCGAGCAGCAGCGCAGCGACTGAACCGATCTTGAAAGCCATGCCCGGCCCCTGCCCCGCACGGGGCTAAGGCTATGCCGATCGCCTGGGCCGCTCAAGCCGTGCCGTCGGCTCAGCCAGCATCCGCGTCCGCTGCGTCCACCTGCGGGCGGCTCGTCCATGCCTGCGCATGCGCCAGCGCGCGGGACAATTGCTCCACCGAATAGGGTTTGTGCAGCAGCTCGAAGCCGTGGCTTCCGGTCTGCGCCAGCACATGGCTGTAGCCGCTCGTCAGCACGACCGGCAGGCCGGGATAGAGCCGGCGGATCTCCGCGCCCAGCTCCAGCCCGCTCATGCCCGGCATCACGACATCCGAGAAGACGACCTGGAAGCGCGCGCTGTCCTTGGCCAGTTCTGCCAGCGCCTGCGCGCCGTCGCCGGCGAGCACGCTGTCATAGCCCAGTTCCCGCAGCGCCTGCGTCGCGAACTCGCCCACCTGCGCATTGTCCTCCACCAGCAGCACGCACAGACCCGCGCCCTCGACCGGTTCCGGGCGCGGCCGATCGGCCTCGTCGGATGCGGCGGCGGAGGCGACGCGGGGCAGATAGAGCGTGAAGGTCGTGCCCTGGCCGACGACGCTGTCGACGCGGATGTCGCCGTCGGACTGCTTGGCGAAGCCGATCACCTGCGAAAGCCCAAGGCCCGTGCCCTGACCCGGACCCTTGGTGGTGAAGAACGGCTCGAAGATCCGGTCGCGATCGTCCGCCGCGATGCCGCGGCCGGTATCGGCGATGCTGATCGCGACGAAATCGCCCGCCACCGGCGGGTGCGAGCGGACCTCCGGGATGCCCGCCACCGCCTCCACCGTGATCGTGAGCGTACCCTCGCCTGCCATCGCATCGCGCGCGTTGATCGCCATGTTGACGATCGCCGTGTCGAACTGGCTGCGGTCGGCGCGGACGAAGCAGGCCTGCTTAGCAAGCCGCGTGTCGAGCATCACCTGCGATCCGGCGAGCGTGCGCACGATTGCCGCCACCTCCAGCAGACTCGCACCCGCATCGAACGCTTCCGGCTTCAGCGCCTGGCGCCGCGCGAAGGCGAGCAGCTGGCCGGTCAGCGCGGTGGCACGGTCCGCGGTGCTGCCGATCGCGTCGATATAGCGCGCGCGCTTGTCGTCGGTCAGCCCGGGCCGGCGCAGCAGGTCTACCGAGCCGCGGATCACGGTCAGCAGGTTGTTGAAGTCGTGCGCCACGCCGCCGGTCAGCTGGCCGATCGCCTCCAGCTTCTGCGACTGGCGCAGGCTCTCCTGCACCGCGGCCAGCTCGACCTCGGCCTGCTTCTCGATCGTCACGTCGCGCGCGCTGCAATAGAAGCGGTCGCGCTCGGGCACGATCACCCACGACAGCCAGCACCAGCCGCCGTCGGCGCGGCGGCAGCGATTGTCTAGCCGCAGCACGGGCAGGCCACGGTTGAGCACGGCCCAGGCATCGCGCGTCTCCGCGAGATCGTCGGGGTGGACGAATTCCACGAACGGCGTGGTGCGCAGCTGCTCGTCGGGCCAGCCGAGCGTGCGCTGCCAGGCGGGATTGACCGTCTCGAAGATGCCGCTGCGGCTGAGCACGCCCAGCAGATCGGGGCTGACGTTCCACGTGCGGCTCTGTTCGCGTGTGCGCTCGGCGACCTGCGCCTCCAGCGTCGCGTTAAGCTCGCGCATCTCGCGCATCGCCGCATCGCGCTGCGCAGCGGCGCGGCGGATCGCGGCGCGGAAGATCTCGGCGAAGATCACGACCACGAGCAGCGTGACCGCGTTGACCACGGTGCGCGCGCTGTCGTTGGGATTGGCCAGCTGCCACGGCGAGACGCGCGGCAACACCGCGTACCAGGTCCAGCTCATCGCCGCGATATAGGTCGCGGCACCGGCCCGCCAGCGGCCGTACAGCGTGGCGATCAGGATCGCGGGATAGATGAGCGCGAACGATCCCGCCGCGGGCGCGACCTGATCGACCGCGGTGCGCGCTAGCAGGAAGCCGCCGAAGCACAGCATCCCGAACGCCACCTGCACCAGCGCCGACGGCACCGATCCCGCAAACTGCGTCGCGACATCGAATTCGGCAAGTCGTTCAACCCTGCGGCGCAATCGGGCGGTCTCCGTGGCTCGGGCCGTCGATAGCGCGATCGGCGCGTGCCGTCATCGCTTGCGAAGCAGGATGAAACCCACCACAGCGCGACGCGATGCGCACGATCTAAGGACAGCCAATTGAGCCAGAGAGGATGACGTTACCTCGAATCACTTCACCGTTTGTATCGAGCGTAGTCGAGACACGTTCCGGGCGGGTGCAGGGTGTCTCGACTTCGCTCGACACGAACGGGGCGGGGTCGGGTCAATCTGAAGTCACCGGCCGCTAGCTCATGCCGCCTCCCCTGCAGGGGAGGGATGATCCGGGCCGATCGCGAGCGCTTCAATTGGCCGTGTCTCCGAACAGCTCCGCCTCGATCAGCGCGGGCGGCAGGATCGCGGCACCCTGGATCCGCGCCATCACGTCGCGCAGCACGAACGGGCGTCCGCCCTGCTCCGCTTCGTGCGAGGCGCGGGCGAGGATCGTGTCGAGCTGGATCTTGCCGATGATGTAGCTGGGCCCGTAGCCCGGCTGGCGCAGGTACAGCAGCTGCTCGAACCCGACGAGCTTACTGTTCGGATCGGACCAGTGGCGCGGCGTCCACGTCCCGTGGAACCGCCCCGCCTCGGCCAGGGTGATCTCGTTCGCCTGCACATGCAGCGAGGCGAGCCCGCGCGCGGCGCGGTTGGCGAGCATGATCCACACCAGTTCGCGCCCGCGCGGGATGTCGTCGTAGAGGCCCGCCTGCATCACCACCTCCTCCATCGCGGTGGCGAAGCCCTCCGAGCGGTCGGCGTAGATGTTGAACAGCGGCGGCACCGCGCGGATCGGGCTGGCGTGCGGCTCGTGCTTCAGCCGCGCCAGCTCGATCCAGTGGCTCTCGTGCGACAGCAAAGGCAGCGGATCGAGCGCGGCGCCATGCGCGAAGAAGTTGCGTTCGGCCGGCGGCGTATAGTCGCTCGTCTGCGCCAGCATCGCATCGCGGAAATAGGGCCTGTCGCTCGGCACGATCCCGGCCGCGACGACGAAGTCGTTGAACTTGCGCGTCTTGGCCAGCGCCGCCGCGCGGTAGGCGGCCGGGTCGGCGATCTCGGTGACCGGCGGCAGCGCGCGGTTGCGCGTCTCCTCCAGCCGGAGCGAGGCGAGCGCCCGGTCCAGCTCGCGCTGGAGCAGCAGCACCTGCTGGTCCCAGCTATAGGGGTTCAGTTCGACGTGCGTCAGGTACCAGTCGTAATTGTCCTTGCCGACACCGGACGGGCCGGTGCGTTTCGGCGCCTCGGCCGCCACCCACGCGGCGAAATCGTCGGTCGCCGCCTTCGCCGCGCGGATCGCGCGCAGCAGCGCCGGGCTCGCGCCCGTGATCGTGGCGGGGCGCTTGCCGTCCAGCGCGTTGGTGACGAGCGTGCCCTGCTCCAGCGCGGCGAGCGCCTGGCCCTGCTCCACGAAGCTGCGATTGCCATAGGCCCACAGATCGTGCGCCTGGCTTGCGGCCAGGTTGACCTTTGCCTGCGCCAGCAGCGCCGGGATGCCGCCGATCAGCGCGGTCAGCTTCGCATCGTCGGCGCGCGACAGCGGCCAGCGATAGGCGAACAGATCGATGTTGGGCTGCGCCGACGGCCCCTCATGCGCCGGCACGTCGCTCTGGTCGGCGAACACGGTCGCGTAGAAACTCGGGTCGCGCGCCCATGGGCGCAGCACGCGCAGGCTGAAATCCAGGCCGTTCATCTCCGCCTCGACCAGCCGCCAGTCGTTCCGCGCGGCCACCGTCCAGCCCGTACGGTCGATCGCGGCCAGCCGGGCGCGGTAGCCGGGCAGGGCCGCCGCCATCCGCGCCGTCGCCGCCGCGCTGTAATCCGGCACCCCGTTCGTGATCGCGGGCTGCACGAACCGGCGCCAGTCCGCGAACAGGCGCACCAGCGGGGCGTGCGTGGCCGGCGCCGTGGCATCAAGGGATTGAGCGGCGGCGGGCGTTGCCGGCGCGAGGATGGCGAGAAGCGCAGCGCCGAGAAGCGGCCAGATACGATGCGGCATGATGATCCCCCGTTCGATCTGCCCACGCTACCGCCTCACCACCGAGTAGCAAGCGACCTCACCCGTTTGTGTCGAGCGCAGTCGAGACACGTTCGACGCGGGTGCGGGTGTCTCGACTGCGCTCGACACGAACGGGGGTGGTTCGGCGCGAGCCGCCATGGGCGTCGTGATTGCTCTCAGATCAGCTCCGCCACGTCCGCGATCGAATCGAGGATGCGGCTGGGGCGGAAGGGGAAGCGCGCGACATCGCCCGCTCGGGTCGATCCGCTCAGCACCAGGATCGTCTCGAGCCCCGCCTCGATGCCGGATACGATGTCGGTGTCCATCCGGTCGCCGATCATCACCGTGCTCTCCGAATGCGCCGCGATCCGGTTCATGGCGCTGCGGAACATCATCGGGTTGGGCTTGCCGACGAAATAAGGCTGCGCGCCGGTCGCCTTGGTGATCATCGCCGCGACCGAGCCGGTGGCGGGCAGCGGCCCCTCGGGCGAGGGCGAGGTCTTGTCCGGGTTCGTCGCGATGAAGCGCGCACCCGCGTCCACCAGCCGGATCGCGCGGGTAATCGCCTCGAACGAATAGGTCCGCGTCTCGCCCAGCACGACATAGTCGGGATCGGCGTCGGTCAGCGTGTAGCCCACCTCGTACAGCGCGGTCGTCAGCCCCGCCTCGCCGATCACATAGGCCGATCCGCCGGGCGACTGCGACGACAGGAAGTCCGCGGTCGCCAGCGCCGAAGTCCAGATCGCCTCCTCCGGCACCTGCAGCCCCGAACGCACCAGCCGCGCCGCCAGATCGCGCGGCGTGAAGATCGAATTGTTGGTCAGCACCAGGAAGCGCCGCTCGCGCGCGATCAGCCGCTCCAGGAATTCGGCCGCGCCGGGCAGCGCGTGGCCCTCGTGCACCAGCACGCCGTCCATGTCAGTCAGCCAGCATTCGGGCCGTCGGCGCTCGCTCGTCATCCGTCCCTCCGCTGGCGGGGCAAACCCGTCCCTTCGTCATTGCGAGAAGCGGAGCGACGAAGCAATCCAGCCCGCGCGCGTGACGCCGGATTGCGTCGCTGCGCTCGCAATGACGATTCGCATGCGTCGAAGCCGGATTTCAGCGCTGAAATCGCGCGGGCTCCGCCGGATGGTAACGCGCCGCCGGTAGATGTGCTTCGCGTATGGAGTGGATGATGCCGGATCGCTGGCTGGTGCTGGCCCTTGCCGCCGTCGCGGCGCCCGGCCTGGCCGCGCCCCCCGCACCGCCGCCGGCCGCGGCCGAGCCGGCCGACGACGAGCCCGAGATCGTGGTCAAGGGGCAGAAGCCGCCGGGATCGGTGATCGGCGACATCCCGGCCGAGCTGACCTACAGCCCCGCCGACATCCGCGCCTACGGGGTCAGCTCGGTCAGCGACCTGCTGAACGAACTCGCGCCCGAGATCCGTAGCGATCGCGGCCGCGGCGGCGAGGGGCCGGTGGTGCTGCTGAACGGCCGCCGCATCTCCAGCTTCAGCGAGATCCGCGACTTGCCCACCGAGGCGATCCTGCGCGCCGAGATCCTGCCCGAGGAGGTCGCGCTGAAATATGGCTACAGCGCCAACCAGCGCGTGGTGAACATCGTGCTGCGCCGCCGCTTCCGCGCGCTGACGACGGAAGCGGGCGGCAGCACCTCCACCGAGGGCGGCGGGACGGGCGGCACCGGCGACGTCGACCTGCTGCGCATCCGCGGCGACAACCGCATCAACCTCGACGCCAAATATCAGCGCAGCGCCGCGCTCACCGAGAGCCAGCGCGGGATCGTATCGAACGCGGCGAACGATCCGATCGTCTCAGACGTATCGCCCTATCGGACGCTGCGGCCGTCGACGCAGGAGGTGACGCTCAACGCGGTGTACGCCCGGCCGATCACGAGCAGGATCAGCGCGACCGTCAACGGCACGTTTGACCTGACCGACAGCGACGCGCTGCGCGGGCTGCCCGCAGCGGCGCTGCTCGTACCGGGCAGCGATCCTTTCTCGCCGACCGGCAGCGCCACAACCGTGTTCCGCTATCTCGGCACCGATCCGCTGACGCAGAATGAGCGCACGCTGACCGGCCATCTCGGCTTCACGCTGAACGGCGACATCGCCAAGTGGCGGCTGAACCTGAGCGGCAATTACGATCATGCCGATACGCGGACCGCGACGCAGACCGGAATCGACGCGTCCGGCATCCAGTCGCTGCTCGGCGCGGGCGATCCGACGCTCGATCCGTTCGCCGCGATCCCGGTTAGCCTGCTGGGCGATCCGCTGCGATCGCGCGCGCGGGCAGTGTCGGACACCGGCAACGTCCAGTTCGTCGCCAACGGACCGATCCTCACCCTCCCTGCCGGCCCGCTGGCGGCCAGCGTGAAGTTCGGCTTCACGACCGCGCAGTTCGATGCGCGCTCGGATCGCTCGGGGATCGACCAGCGCACCGCGCTGTCGCGCGACGATGCCAACGCGCAGCTGAACGTCGATCTGCCGCTCGCCAGCCGGCGCAACCATGTGCTGGGCGCGATCGGATCGCTCTCCGCCAATCTGAACGTCGCGGCCGACCGCGTCTCCGACTTCGGCACGCTTACCACGTTCGGCTACGGCCTGAACTGGACGCCGCGCGACGGCATCGACCTGATCGTCTCCACCACGCACGACGAGGCCGCGCCCACCGTCCAGCAGCTGGGCAATCCGCTGGTGGTGACGCCGCTGGTGCGGCTGTACGACTACCGCACCGGCCAGACGGTGGACGTGACGCAGACTGCCGGCGGCAATCCCGGCCTGGCGGCCGACAGCCGCCGCGTGCAGAAGATCGGCCTGACGGTGAAGCCGTTCGACAAGACCGACCTGTCGCTCAGCGCCAATTATGTCCGCAGCAGCATCCGCAATGCGATCGCCGCCTTCCCCTCACCCAGCGCCGCGATCGAGGCGGCCTTCCCGCAGCGCTTCACCCGCGACGCCGACGGCGACCTGACCGCGGTGGACGTGCGCCCGATCAACTTCGCGCGCGAGACGCGGGCCGAGTTGCGCTGGGGGGTCAACTACTCGTTGAAGCTCAAATCCTCGCGCAAGCTGGTCGACGCGTACCGCGCGCTGCGCGAGGCGGGCGGCTTCGGCC
>CAXUMU010000015.1:0-25372 GCA_964252145.1 uncultured Sphingomonadaceae bacterium | reverse complement strand
TAGTCCCAGGGTCGCCAAGAGATGCTCCATGTCCGTCGTCGGGTCGCGAGGCCTTATGTGGGCGCTGCGGCGCGCAAGCCAACCCTTTTCGTCATCGCGCGCCTGACGTACTATGCAGGCTTGCGGTGAACGGGAGCCGCTGTTACAGGCCTTCGTGTTACCCGTCCGGCCGCAAGCCGGGCTTGTGGCGCCAGAGCGGGCGTAGCTCAGGGGTAGAGCACAACCTTGCCAAGGTTGGGGTCGAGGGTTCGAATCCCTTCGCCCGCTCCAGGATTTGGTAGCTTTTCAGCCACTTAGCGGCGGCCGTGTGTCGAAATCTACGAAGGCTGTGAGTTTGGTCACCACCGGGTCACCACAGCGATCAGATCCGATCTGCCAAGCTGTATCCTTTCGCGGGTATGGCTCACTGCACTCGGGCCGAGTCGCTCCGTAATATGCGGCGCAGGTCGTGATCGATCGCTCGTACCCAGGTGCGACGGGTGTGATGGGGTTCCTAGCGGACCAAAAGCTTGAGGCTGGCCTTGAGCTTTCCATGGAAGAACGCCGACTCTTGCGTGACGAGGTCGCCAATATCCTCGTGGTGTCCCACGACCCAGAAGCTTTGTTGGAAGCGCTGATAAACGCCGCCGAGTCGCTCCGCGGCTCTCGAGCTATGGCTGAGGAATGTACACTCGCTAGTCGGAGACGGAACCTCAAAGCTTACATCACTTGGTGTCGTAGGCCGCCTCTTGACAGGATCAGAGCTGTCGCGCAACTGAGTGTAGTCAATCGCTTGGATCTCGGGAAGCTTGCTCGTTCCCCAGCCATGAGCGGCGTTTCAGAGCTAGAACGCGTAATGGCTCTGAAGGCGATCCTTGATCGCCGGAGGGCAGGCCGGGGAGACCGCCCGCACGACGAGTTGGACTTAGCAGGCTTGCTCGTTCGTGACGCTTACGAACGGCACACCGGGAAGACGGCGTCTTCAACCAAGGAAGGTAACTTCGTCGCGCTGCTCAACGCAGTTGTAGAAGTGGCCACGCTGAAGCGACGCAGGGACATGCATCGAGTGGCCGAACGTGTTTTAGCCAAGGGCGAGATCCGGCAGGAAGGTCCGGGAGTAACCACCGTAATTTTACCTCGCTTTGCAGATTGACGAATCTTGGGGGAGGGCTTCGTCCCCCCGATGGGCCATTTGGATCACCTCGGACAACAACATGCCGTCGAGGGATCATGAACGCCTCACTTCTGCGCCTAAGGGACGTGTTGTCCCGTGTCCCCCGATCGCGCTCGACGATCTACGCGGAAATGATCGCTGGGATTTTCCCGCGGCCGATCAAGGTCGGGGCAGGATCATACTGGCGTGATGATGAGATCGACGCCTTAATCAGCGCATATACGGCGGGGGCCGACCAAATGGCTCTCTCCGCTCTCTGCGACGAACTGCACGCGCGACGCGCGGCTCTCGCTCCCTAAGCCTTGGTTCATGCCAAGATGGAAGTCAGCACCTCAGCGGGGGAGCCGACCTTATGTTTGCCGCCGGTCCAGCCAAGCAAACTTGCGAGAACCAGAGTGAGAACCAACATGGAAATCGTCGAACAAAACCAGAATGTTAGTGTGGGGCCGGAGGCTCGATCGGTCGGTCCCTTACGCGCGAAAGGTTCCAGTTACTTCGGGAGTGCGTCGGAGCGCGACGACCACAGCGCTCTGGGCGAGCTTGAACAGGCGTTGGCATCGGAGGTTGGAGGTGGCAGGGCGAGGCGACCGTCTCAACAACTCACCGCCAGTCAGGTGGGGGAGTGCATCGATGCTTGCAGGCACGCCTCTCTCATCGGCTTGCCGCTCAACCGTTTCTGCACGATCGACTGGGAGTCCGGTGGGATGGCGGCCGGAGGCGCGGCGACCGGCTCGTTCCTTAAGTTGCTACGTGACTACCTCCGCACGCTCGGCTCCGACACGGCTTGCATCTGGGCGTTGGAGAACGGCCCGCGCCTTGGGATCCACGTTCACATCTTGGTCCACGTCCCCGCCCCGCTCTCCCGCAAGGTTTCGCACAGGCAGCGTGGATGGCTCACATCTGCCGGCGCACGCTTTAAGAAGGGGCTTATCCGCTCACGACCTGTGGGCCACGGGCTGTGGCAATACCTTGCTGGCGCCGCCGACGTCGCTGGCAGCAGGAGCTTCGAGCACAATCTGCAATTAGCGTTGGAGTACGTGCTCAAGGACGGAGATGAGGCGGCACGCGCCATGTTCCCCAATCGCTTTCAGTCTAAAACCGGTCTGATCCAGGGCAAGCGTTGCGGCACCTCTGAGAACATCGGCAGAGCGGCGCGAGGCGTACATGGATCATAGGCTACCATAAGCGCGCCTGCCGGAAGTCACTCGCGGCTTCCGGCGCGAGCGCCGTGCCGATCGCCACCTGAAATCGCCGGAAGAGATGGCCCGCCGGTTCGCTGGATTCCCCGACGGGATACGCGCCGAGCAGGCGGCAAGCTACTGGACCAGCGTTCTGTCCGAGATAGCCGCGCTCGCGCTCGGCATGGCTGGCGCCGTCGCCCGCTCATGACCGCCGTGCTCTCCTCAGTCGACAATCGCAAACCGGGACGGCGTCGGACTTCAAAAGCGCGATCGCGCACACTGGCGGCCTGATCGCGACCGCATTCGCTGGGGCGGTTATCGCGTTCCCGGCCGCTGAGATCACTGCATTGTTCCACATCGCCACCATCGCCGCCGCCGCGGGCGTGGTCGCGTTCATCACGCTGAGGAAGCGAGCCGGCCTCTCTAAGCGTATGGCAGTGGCGGAAGTCAGGATCGTCCTACCTGTTTGATGGGGCGATCCGAGTGTTGGAAACAGTAGCACCGCGAGCCCTGAATGCTGCTGCTCGTGAGGGACAGTGCTGCGGGCAACCCCCCGCGAGCAGGGCGAGGCGCTGTTCGCCCTGCTGGGGCGCGCGCCGAGGTTCCGGTCCGTGCCCGTTGTCCTGCTGGACGGCATCATCGGCGCCTGGGCGCTTGGCCGGATTACACCGTCGCTTGCCGCCAAAGCCGAACTGGCGCGCATCGGGCGCTATTACGGCACCGAGTCCATGCTGGTGATAGACCCGCTGATGCCAAGCCACCGTTCGCCGGGCCGCAGGCGGTGCTCGCCTATCTGTCGCGCTATACCCACCGCGTCGCGATCTCGAACATCCCAGGATCTGACACTTATTCAGGTAGCAGTTTCATGCGGATCAGCTGCTGTCCGTCCAATGGAAATTCGCGTCGGCTACGAACTGAAGCCGCGTCTTTGCCGCCTCGGCACTCTCGTCCATACTGCCGGGAGGGGATCGAACGCTGGTGAGTAAGGCAGCCGCGCGCTAGATGTGAGGAATGACAACCGGCTTCATATCTTACACCCATGCTGACGCGGAGCTGAAGGACCAGCTTCTCCGCCATCTCGCTCCGCTGCGGCGCGAGGGACTGATTGACGTGTGGCACGATGCAATGCTGCGACCCGGCGAACATCTCGACCCTGCCGTACAGGCTGCACTCGCCAAATCCGACCTGGTGCTGCTGCTAGTGTCTGCTGGCTTTTTGGCGTCGGATTATTGTTACGAGCAGGAGATGGTGCGCGCCTTCGCCCGCCAGCGCGCCGGCACCGCGCGGGTTGTGCCGATTATCTTAAGACCGTGTCAATGGAAGGGCGTGCCGGTCGCTGAGGGAGAGAGGCTTGCCGACTTCGTGGCGTTACCCAAGGACGGATTGCCGGTCACTAGCTGGGCTGACGCCGACGCGGCGTTCGACAATGTTGCCGGTGCCGTCCGCGAGATGTTGCGCTCGGGCGCAAGCGGGGCCGCTGACGTCAAATTCGACGCTGCCAAGCCTTCGGTGGGTTCACCCCGAACAGCGGCAATGCCGAGCGCAGGTGCGGCAGTGTTGGGGATCGCAGCCAAGCCAACCGATCTCGATCGAGACCGTTTCCTCCGCGCGGGCTTCGCAACTACTACAGCGGCTTTTGAGGCAAAGCTGGCAGAACTCGCTTCGTCCGACCCGCGCGTTCAGATCGACTTCGAACGAGTTGACTCTCGCGCGTTTGCAGCCAGCGTCTATCTCGACGGAAAGCGCGTGGGACAGGTAAGCATTTGGCATGGAAGCGACGTGTGGCGGAATGCGCTCTGCCTCAGCTACGACACGGTGACGAGCACGCGTAACTCCATGAACGACTGGCTCCCGGTCGAGGAGACGGCTCAAGGCTTGGCCTTCGGCGCCGGCAGCGCGATGTCCCGGCGTTCCACGGCTAGTCCAATGGATGCGGACGGCGCTGCAAACTACTTTTGGGAAGGCTTCATAACGCGGGTACAAGCCCGCGTTAGGTGACACGACTGGTCGTCAGCGGCGTGCCTGTCGGGTGCAACAGGTCAATCGGCGCAAGGTTTAGCCGAACCGAAGCATTATAGGTCTACGACTTAACGGTGTTGGTTATTTAGCGCCCTTGTTGCCGCGTTGAGATCGCGTCCGGCTTCGTCCGATTCTGGACGCAGGTATTTGATTAACGCCTCGTTCCCGGTTCGGCCTGCCGCGTCATAGCGCTTCTGAGCCCGCTCGTGGCGATCAAAGGCGCGGATCCAATCCTGAAACGGCCCAGCATCTAGGATCGCCATCATCATTCCTCTCCTGCTCGAAGAAGCATGTTCGATCTTCGGCGCAGTCGCCACCTCATGACATTCGCCAGATATTAGACTCCCGTAGATGGCCTGCCTCTGAAAGGACCCAATCTCGGCCGTTCACAGGCTCATTCCCGCGGCCCGAAGCCTGCCCCTCGTTCATGTCTGCGAACCAACCAATTGCTGGAGCTCAGCCAACTGCTCCGAAGTCTTGGGGTTGGAAACGGCCGCGACGGCTGGCGATAAAGCAGCGAAGGCGAAGTTCCGACAACGCTCTATGACTGTCGGCTCATAACCTGCCGGTGAGATGCCTAAGTCGGGCTGTTTACCATTACACACAAACTGCGTCAGAGATGGTGTTGTGCAACGTGAGACGCCCATATTCGGTAGCGATTGTCATCGCGGATCTCGGCGCTGGTGGAACCGACGCGTTCGACTATCTGGGTTAGGTCATCCTCGAAAAACATTAGCTGCTCGCGCGCGACGAAGCTGTCGAGCAATTTGATTGTCGCACGCGGGTGGCTTTCGGGATGCTTGGAGGCGCTGAGCTGATGGATCACTCGGTAGCCGCCGGACTGCACCGCATAGGCTGTGATATCGTCGACCGCCTGCTCAAACACCGTGTCGGTGGCAATGGCGGCCATCGCGAACTGCTCGGCCACGCCGGCCGAGCGCAGGCTAGCTTCGCTCGGCCACACCCTTTTCAGCCACGGCCATACCTTCTGCATCCACCTGAGGTCCGGCGAGCCCTCGATCGGCTCTTCCTCCTCATTCTCATTGTCGGCGTCGCCAGCTTCCATGTAGCCGGTGATCCAGGCCGCCGCCTCTTCGCGCATTTCCTGCGGCATCGACCGGATCGCCTCGCGCACGTCCTCGCGCTTCATCTCGTCGGCACCGAATGCGACGCCGACCAACATCAGCGACTGCGCGATGTTGCGACCCCATTTGCCCATCCGCGCCAACCGGTCCGGGCGAAACAGCGGCAGGAACCAAGGCTTGAGGGCCGCCCAAAGTTGCGGATCAATCCGGGCCTGCCAAGCATAGCCCTGCCACATCGCTATCGATTCTTCCTCATCCGCCCAGCCAAAGGACGGGATCAGCGTTGCCGCCGTCCATTCCGGGTCAATTGCATAAAGATAAGAAACCCGGCTCGCGCCGATCGCCCGCGCCAACCGGTGGCTCGGTTTGTCCGGTGCCATCAGCCGGGTCGCGCGTTGCGTGAGGTCTGCTGGCAGGCCGACGCCGACCCGCGGGCGTCGCGCGAACAGCGCATTGACGAACGCGGTCGCGATCCGGCCGAGCGAACGGTTGACCGCTTCGCTGACCCAGTCGCGCTGGTTATGCTCGTCATGATGTTCATCGTCGATCGGCTCGGCGCCCGCCGCTGCCATCGCCCTGTCGAACAAGGCCCAGAAGCCTTCAGGCTCCGGACCATCGCGCAGCGACCGGCTCTTCGCCTCGAGCAGATCGGCCGCACCGCGCACGACGTCGGTCTTCGCGAACAGCGCGTCCGGCACCTCGGTGAGCAGCTGGACCATCCGGTCGGTGATCGGTCCGGCGTTGTCGGCGTCGCGCAGGCCCCATAGTCCATATTCCCAGGCATCGGCCGGACCCGGATCGGGCGAGCGCCCCATCTGTTCGAGCAGCGCAAACCCGCGCCGCGGCTGCGCGATCACCAGCTGGCGCCAAGCGTCGAGCAGCCCTTCGCGCCGGTTCATGTCCGCGTGCAACGACTCGATCAGCTCCTCGTCGGTCATCGCCGCGAGGTCATCGACGCTGAACCGCGTGTCCGTACCCCAGCGCATTTCCATCCAGCTGCCGAAATGAGCCTTCTCGCCCTGCGCCGCGCGCCATTGCGGGTAGGCCTCGCGCAACTGCGTCATCCTATCGCTCAACCCCTGCGTGAGTGGCGGATCCTGCAGCCGTTCGATGACGATGATCCGGTCATAGATGCGCCGGTCGCGTGACGTGCCGCGCTCTTCCTCCTCGATATGCGCGAGCATTTCGTCGGGCGGTCCGGCAAGGATCGCCTGGGCGAGCGCGTCGCGGCCGGCATCGTCGAGTTCGCCCCAGAGCTTGGCTATGAGGTCCATTGCCTCCTTGCGGAAGGTCGCGTGCCACAAGGTCTGGGTGTCAGCCATGGAGCAGCGCCTCGAGCTTCTCGGCCGCGCTGAAATGCTGGCTGTGCGTCACCGCCGCCAACGCGAGCCGCCGGAAGCCAAGATAAGGCCCGCGCCGCCACCGCTCGATCCAATGGCGGCTTGCCGACCGATCGCTGGCGTCGATCGCGGTCCAGCCGCGCCAGATGAGGTCATAAAGCCGCGCCCATTCGGCATGATGGCGGTTCTGGGCGTGCGGCGGGATCGAAGGGCGCTGCATCGCGCTCGGGTCGAAACCGGCATTGGCCTCGCCGACCGTCGCATAGAGATCAAACACCTGCTGCAGCAGGCCGGTCAGCGCGTCGAGCCGGTCTGACCAGAACGCGTCGGCATCGGGCTCGGCGTCGATCGCCTCGACGACGACGAAGGCGTGATCTCGCGCGAGCGCGACCTCGGCGTCGGCGATCGTCGCGAACTGGCCCGGATCGACCGTGCCGCCAGTCGCCGCGCGGAAGCTTGGTGAGAGCGTGAGATAAGGCCTGAGCGCCGCGAGCAGTTCGCGATCGAACCAGGCGGCACCGCGCTTGGCCGGCATGTTATGCTGGAGATCGGCCCAGGCATGATAGGGCACCGGATCGCTGGACCAGCCGCCTTCGTTGCTGACGATGCGCCAGAAGGTCGCATAGCCTGCGCCAAGCGGCGGGTCCTGGTCGAGCCGCCGGCGGATGAACCAGCGGAGGCGTGGATGCGCACGCTTGTTGGCCTTGAGTTTCTGGATCATCCAGCTGACCAGCTGCTCGCTCTCGAGATGGCGGCAGAGCCAGTTCTGCAGTTCGAACGCCGGCCCACTGATCGCGGTATGGCGATCGCCTTCCTCGACTGGCGGGAACAGCATGTCGATATGATAAGGCGGCGCTGGCGCAGGTTCGCGCGCTTCCTTGGCGGCAAGCGCGATTTCCTCGTCTTGCGCAGAGCGCGCCTCGGCGTCGCGCTTCTCGAACTCGCTCAGCCATTCAATTGGCGGCGCTTCTGGGAGGCCTGCGAAGATCTTGGCGCCGTGACCATTGTCGTCGACCCGGCCGCACACCGCCCAGACGAGATTGGCGGCATAGCTCGGCTCAAGCGCGCTCGGCAGCCTAGTGCCGTAACGCTGCACGATCGTGCGCACGCTCGCGAGATAATCCTGCCGCGCCTTGGCCCATTCGACCAGCGTGTTCTTGAGTGCGCGGTGATGATAGGCGGCGCGGTAGAAAATCGGTTCGAGCCGCCGCTGCCGCCAGGGCTTGGGCGCAGGCGGCGAAGGTCCCTTGTAGGGCACGAAGATATAGGCGGGGCCGCGTTTGCGACCGCTGCGCGCCAGCGCATCTTCGGCGGCAAAGGCATCCGTCATGTAGCGCAGCACCGGATCATTGAGGCTATATCCGATGAAGAGCACGGTGAACTCGGCGAACAGCCGAGCGACGAACCGCGCCGCCCAGGCATCGGTGAGATAGGCCCGCCCGAAATCCGCGCTGGTCAGCACCAGATGCTGGTTGTCCGGACTGCCAGGATTGAGCCGACCATGGAGATAGACGATGCTACGCCAACTCGCGATCTTGTCGTTGCGTGGGATCGGCAGCACCGGTCCCGAATGATAGTCGACGCCCAATGCCATGTCGGCCTTGGCCTGTTCGAAGAATAGGTCGAAATTGGTGGTGACCAGCCGATAGCCGTTCGAGGGGCCCTTGAGCCGCGCGAGCTTGAGGATCGCCTCGTGCAAACTGAGGTCGGTCGCGTCCATGTCGAGTCGTTCGACCACCTTCGCGCGCATCTGGTCGGGAAAGTCGCCTTCCAGTGCGCCGAGCATCCGGTCGAGCCAGGCCCATTCGGGATCCTTTGCTGCCGGTGCCGGCGCACCAAGTTCGGTATAGCAATATTCGACAAGGCCCCGGAAATCTGGCAGTCCCGCGCCCGCTGAAATCCCCGCGCCACAAAAGATGATGACGCGGTCCTCCTCGAGCTCCTGCACGAGGCCGTCCGGCACGATAGGACCGTTCTTGATAAACCGCGGCATTCTCTTTTGTCTTTCCCGCCCTAATCCGCTGCGGCCACTCGCAGGTCGCGGAACGCCGGGCTGACCTGCAACGCCGCACTGCGACGGTCCCCTTGGTCAACGAGGGTGTCGAGAATGCGGAGTAGCTTCTGCCCGAGCGCGAGCGGCAGTGGCGACGAGCGATCAGCGATGTCCTGGACCCTGGAGGCAATCCTGGCGGCAATCATCGTGCCGCGCCAGCGCGCGCCCGGGTCGGCCCTCGCTGCGAGCGCGGCGAGGACGTCGTCGGCGAACGCGTCCGCTGGGAAGCACTCGCGGGCGCGCTCGACGAGGGTCAGGAAGTCCTCCATGACCGTCGGGGCCCAGCCGGCGGTGCGAACGAACCGGTCCACTGTCGGGAGTATGAGGGCTATCTCCGACCAGTCGCCGTTGGAGAACCGGTGGGCCAGCTCCGCTCTCTCCACCCCGACGAACATCAGCCATCGCGCCAGCTGCGGCATCGAGAAGCCGTGGAGCTCGCCGGCGCGGTATGCGGTCCGCCTGAACGTCGGTGCGGCCAGCAGCCTGTCGAGCGAATGCCGGAGGACGACCGGCGTGATCGGCGCGACATCCGCGCTGTCCAGCACATGCTGGCAGATGAACATAGTGACTAGCGGCGTTAGCAGGTCGAAGCAGGTGTCCTCCTCCTCGACGGCGCAGATCGGCGCGATGAAGCCTGCTTCGGCCTGACTGGGATCGATGAGGCCGACGAGGATCCCGAGCATGTCGCCGAACCGGTGCGTCCACTCCATCACGTCGGCCTTGTCGACGTCCCGCGCGCGTGATGCCCAGGCCGGTGCTCGCCGCTCGATCGTCCATTCGAGCATCGCCTCGCAGAAGGAGACGAACGGGGCCTCCAGGCCGGCGGCCAGGATGGCCCGCGGCGGCTGCTTGGCCAGTATCGCTCCCATGCGGTCCGACCTCCACCATCCGTCGGCGGCGCGCCAGTGGACCGTCGCCGCGTCGTCGTCGGCCCCCGGCGAACGGTCCATGCGACGGCCGTCGTCTGCCGTCGTGGCTGTCCAGGGTGCGGGCGGCACCGGCAGCGGGCCGGCCTCAAGATCGAACCTCGCGAGCGCCGCGTCCAGCTTGCGCTGTCGGGCCTCAACCCCTGCGCGAGGGTCGTGGACCGAGCCATGGCCAATCTCGCCTGACGCCACGATGCAGAGGTCGAGCGCGAGCCCAAGGCCCACCCAGCACACGAGCGGCGCGACGTCCCACAGTGACGCCAGCAGGCCGGAAGCCTTCAGCCCGACGTTGTCCACCGGATGGATCAGCGTCGAGAGGAGCTCGACCGCGTGGCGCCGGGAGCCGGGATCGCGGCGGAGGTCGGCGGCCGCCGCGCGCGCGACGAAGATGACGTGGTGCCAGCCGACGATGCCGACCGAGGACCAGAGCGGTCCGCCCTCCTCTGGACATTCGGCGGCACGCGCCAGCACCTGCCGCGCCCAGCCGACGTCGGGACCGGTCGGTGCGAACGCCACCACGACAGCCGCCGCGCCTGCGACGGCGCCTCGCCGCAGCGAGATCTGGTCGTCGTCCGCCGCAGGCTGGAAGAGCGTTTTGCCGTCGAGGGAGCGGGCGCTCGTGACGCCCTGCTCGATCGTCATCGCGGCCGCGACGCCGCCCTGCTCGAACGACTTCTCTGCCCAGTGGAACAGGGCGAAGGTTTGTAGGTGTTCCTGGCCCTCCTCCAGCCGCTCTCGGACGCCCGGCTCCTCGAGGATCGGGTTCACCATGACGATTGCCTGCCGGTCGGGCTGATCGGGCACGTCCACCACCCGGTAGTGGGCGAGGTCCCCCCAGGCCGCGTAGGTCCTCGCCTGCTCCGCCGCGTGATCCCGAGCACCGGGGTGGTTGCGCTCCTCCTCCAGCTCGAAGTCGGGCGCGTCGGCGAACGCCGTGATCGCGTCGCGGATCCGCTGCGCGGCCGCAGCGTCCACCTGCAGGACGTGGAATGTCGCTAGGCTCCGGATCTCCTCCGAGCGCACGGGCAGGGTATTGAGCGCCTCGACGGCCATCGCGTCCTTGCGGTGGTGCTCCTGCCAGAACCCGATTTGGCTCGACGACCGGACGCTCGCCTCTTGGACGTAGCGCTGGATGTCCGCGCGCCAGAGGCGTTGCGTGGTGACGAGGGCCTCGTTGACCGGCGTGACAGCCGGCCTCGCCAGCGCCACGTGGAGGGCGATGCCGAGGGCGGCAATGGAGTCGTTGTCACGGACGATCCGCTCGATCAGCACCTCGCCGTCGGCGCCTGCCTCGACCTGCTCGAGCGCCCACTTGTCGAGCGCGAGGTAGGCGGACGCCAGCGGCTTCGGCGCCCAGAGCCCTCGACTCCAGAGGTATTCGCGCACGCCGCCCCAGAACGTCTGCGGCCCCCAGGGGAAGGCGACCTCGACCGGCACCGGTGTGCCGCTGTTAGGCTGGAGGCGATGGAGCTGCCGCCACGCCTCCACCGCATGATTCGACATCGAACGCACAAGCCGCAGCGCTTCGTCCGGCGCGTTCTCGAACAGCGCCTGGAAGGGCTGGTGGAGCGGCGAAGCGGGGAAGTAGCCGAACGAGTCTCGTTCAATGGAGAGCGCGTCCCAGTCCCAGCGGTCGGGGCCCCAATATCCGAGGTTGGGGCTCGAGAGGCTCATCCGCTCGCCCCAATCGAGGCTGTCTTCGGGGCGACGCCGCAGTTCGTCCCGGTATTCCGCGGACCGCCTCTCCTCCTCGAGCCGGCGCCGCCGGTGGTCCTCCGGCAGCTCGCGGCGGACGTGGTTCAGCGTGAAGTCCGCCAGCTCGGATGGCAGGGCCTGCGACAGCAATGGCGCAAACATCATGATGTCCTCGAACGCCTTGGACGAGGCCGGGCGCTCGGGGTCGAACTGGCCTAGATAGGCCGACACCCGGGCGGACTCTGACCGCGCGGCGCCGAGCACCAGGCGCCGAAGGGCGCCCTTGAACTCGCCGGCGCCCTCGACGCCGTCCCAGGGGTCGGCCGGCTCCTCCTCGTCGCGGCGCCGGAACCGTCCCATCCGCTCCTGACGCTGCTCCAGCTCAGAGAGCCAGCCCGCCGCGTGCTCCACGATCATGGCCGAGATCGGATTCGGGGAGTCGGCGATGGCGTTCTGCCAGACCTCGAACAGCGTGAGCACCTGGGGAAGCAGCCGGTGCGGGATCGCGCCCATACGCACGTCGAGGTATCGGAGAAACCGCATCCAAAGCCGGAAGTCGTCCGGCCACCCGATCATGTCGGCGGCGCGCACCCGCATGTCGCGGTCGGCGATGTCTCCCACCGACCCGTCCAGCACGCCCGGGTTCGGAACGGTGTGCTGCGCCTGGAACCACACCAGCGCGGACCTGAGCAGGGCGTGGTCGTCGCCGTCCACCACGGCCTCGAAGTCCGCCGAGCGCGGGATGAAGTCCGGAAGGTTCAGCGGTGCGAGGAGCCAGGTGCGGCGCCACTGGCTACGGAGAGCCGGGTCCGAAAGCGGGGTTAGGGCTCCGCTCCAAGCGTGGGGGTCCGCCACGAACATAACCTGCGCCCTCAGTTCCACCGAGCGTCCGATCACGGGTGGCTCGCCTGCAGAGCGCAGTTCGTCGAGCCAGCAAGGTCCCGCACCGACCAGCGCCTGGGCGAAGGACCATTCGAAGAAAATGTCGTGCGCGAAGCGCACGAAGTGTCCGTCCGCGGTGGCTTCGAGCACCCCATCGTTCGAGAGCTCGTCGACCGGCGCCAGAAGCGCGGGCTCGAGCGCCTCCAGGGAAACGGGTGCGTCGGGCTGCAGCGCGCGGAGTCGGACCAGCCGCAGCAGCGTGCGCTGTCGAAGCCGCGCCTCGGCGCCCTGGGCGTCGAACCCGCCGCGAGACCACCACCGCGACATCAGCTCGATCTCGGACCTCGGCGTCGCCCCGGACACGAGGTCGGGATCGTCCAGAACCTTCGCGAAGAACGGCCGGCGCACAAGCGTGCGAACGGGCTCGGGGCCGAACAGAAGCGTCCGCAGCGCAGGCCTCGCCACAGCGAGCGCCTCAGCCTCCTCGTCATCTAGTGCGCCGACGTCGACCGACGCCATCCGGCCGCCGTCAAAGAGACGCGGCAGCCATGTGCGGACCGGCTCGACGCCGGAATCCCTGAGCGTCGCCAGCACGCGCCAGCCCGAGAGTTCGGGGTCGGCCTCCAGCGCCTCGATGAGGTCGACCACGATGCCGCGCTGCGCACGGTCGATGCGGTCGAGGCCGTCGATGAACAGCGTGGGGGTGCCGACCGTCGCGAGCTCGCGGAGCAGCGGGACCGGATCGCGCTGCGTCAGGCCGATCGCGGTCGAGTATTGCGCCCAGCTGCCGCCGGTCAGGCGATCGGCCTTGAGGAGCAGCGCCGGGCCGCGGGAAAGCGCCGCCTCGACCTCGCGGCGCAGCATCACGGACTTTCCGGAACCCGGCAGTCCGCGGAGCGTGACCAGCTGGTGGCCCCCCAGCGCCGTCGCCACCTTGGCGCGCACGCTCGCGCGGTCGAGCGTCGCCTCGCCGATCTGGTCGATGATGCTTGCCGCGGCGGGCCTCACCTCGGCCATAAGGGCGTCGAGGTCGGCGGCCAGCCATCGGTCCGTGGCGAGCCTGAACCAGGGTGCGACGTCGAGCCTCAGGCCGCCACGGTCCCAAGACCGCGCCGTGCCGGCGCCTTGACGCGCCATGGCCCGCAGCCGGTCGGCAAGCGCGACGGCCTGGCCGGCCTGCCCGGGTGCGAGCGCTTGCTCGGCCAGCGCAACCGTCGCCGGATCCTCTGTCGCCCCCTCGTGCAAGGCGTCGAAGCGGATCAGCACGAAGTGGCGCAGCAGCGCGTGCATGTCCTCGACGGTGGCCGGCCTGCCGAGGTCCGCGGTGACCGTCTGCAGATCCTTCAGTATGGCGCGGTGTTCCTTCGAGGCGCTCCCGCCGCGGCTGAACCTCGCCGCGAAGTCGGCGCGCTTGGCGCTGGCCGCGGCGAATTGGGCCAGCGCCACCAGGTCGCGCGACTTGCCGACGGCGGTCGATGGCCCGACCGCCGCTCCGACCCTGTCCACCCCGTCGCGGAAGTCGGGCTTGTCGAGCGTCGCCCAGCTGTCGCGCAGGATGTCGCGGAAGTCCTTGTTCGTGTTGGCTGCGCTGATCGTGATTTCGCGCTTCACCTGCAGACCCAGGCGCGCAACGGATCCGTCTGGCGCCTCGCCGTCGACGGCGATGTCGTCGAGCGGTTCACCGGCGTTCCGCTGCTCGAGCGCGACACGGACAACCCGCCGGTCGGGTAGGCCCGGCGCGCCCGAGCCGGCCAGAAGCGCCGCCAGGTAGCGCGTTGCGACCTGGTCGGCGTAGGTGAAGCCGGCACCGCCGGCGAGCTCTGACGACTGTGTCATTCAAGGATAGCTGCCACTGCTCAGCTACATCAACAAGCTCTCGCTTCTTCACGTGAGCGCTCAGAAGCGGCCGGGCCGCTCACCACTGGGCGAGCGTTTGAGCCACTGATCGAGCCGCCTGAACGAACGTGCGATCCCAACAGAATGACATTCAAAAGCGGACAGACCGCTATCCCCGAGTATCACCTAATAGCGATCGGCACGCCCACCGCCAATCGGGGCCATTGCTACTCACGCGGATACCACCGTATCCAGCTCATAACTTGTAAGATACAGGCTATAGCTCACAAGTCATGTTGACGGTCGTTCTGAGCTAGGTTAAGAGCTACCCAGAGATGCTCCCTAGCTTTTGAGCCGAGGCAATAATGCAGCATAAGGTCGCCTACTATCGCGTATCGACCGGCGACCAGAGCGTCGATGCTCAGCGGGATGCTCTAGGTGGCGGGTTTGATGCCGAGTTCACCGATCTCGGCATCAGTGGTCTTATTATGGCGGCAGAGCGGCCAGGTTTTGCGCAGCTGCTCGCTTCCGTGCGAGGGGGTGATACGATCTTCGTCTATGCAGTAGATCGCCTCGGGCGTGATGCACTCGACATTCAGGCGACCGTCCGACAGCTGCTTCGATCCGGCGTGGCGGTCCATGTGCACGGACTCGGTATGATTGCGGAGGGGGTAGGAGAGATCATTCTCGCTGTGCTTGCGCAGGTTGCGGACCTCGAGCGCCGAAAGATTGTTGAGCGGTGTGAGTCCGGACGCGCGGCCGCTCGCGTCGCGCTTGCGGCAACCGGACGGACTCACCGGGGCAAGGAAAGCCTCGGACGTCCGCGGGTCCATAACGGAGCTGAAATTCGTGCTTGGCGAAAGCAGAGCGGTGCAAGCATCAAGCAGACCGCAGAGAAGTTTGCCGTCTCGATTGCAACCGTGAAGCGCTACTGCGCGATAGCATCGGTTTAATCGACCATAGAGTTGTTGCTTACCTGTCCTTGTGGCTTGCGGTCACCCGGCGGCCAAAGGTCTCTCACTCGCTTCTGCAGCGCCATCACGCGCCTGCGTAAGGATCGGAAGGTGCTGGCAGCGGCGGTGAAATGATCGGCGGCGGGTCGGTGGGCGGCAGGTCCGAACGTCGGGCTGGAAGTTCGCCGTTGCTCGACAGCTGCAACAGTCCGGCGGCGATCCTGGGTGCGCCGAACAGGATGAAGCAGCCGATGACCACCGTCGCGCCGCGGCGGAGGTCGACACGGCCGGTGAGCACGAGATAGCCGATGGCGGCAACCGCGATCGTCGCGACGGCTGTCGCGACGGTACCGACCAGCAGGTGCTCGACCCACTGCGCAGCGGTGGCAAAGGACGAAGACCCCACCGGATCGGCGAGCGACCGGCCACTCAAGGAGGACAGCGGCTCCATACAGCTCCTACACCTTGCTCGGTCTCGGCGGCGAGCGGCTCATCACGAGCAGACCACTTCCGACACGTAACGCCGTCCGGCCGTTCTCGCGAGCTGGACATAGACGCTCACCGTCGCGCGGACATAATCCTGCACGTCTTGGCGGCTCAGCCTGGTCCCGCCCTGCAGGATGAGCAGCACGATCTGCTCGATCGCGCCCTCGGCGCTGTCGGCATGAACCGTCGTCATCGAACCCGGATGGCCCGTGTTCACCGCGCGCAGGAACGCATAGGCTTCCGGGCCCCTAAGCTCGCCTACGATTATGCGGTCGGGACGCATGCGAAGCGACGCGGAGACGAGGTCGTCGGCGGTCACCTGCGCCTCGCCCAGCGCACCGCGCACTGCTAGCAAGCCGATTGCGTTGGCATGGCGCAACTGGAGCTCGGGTGTGTCCTCGATGAAGATGAGCCGCTCCTCCGCGGGGATCTCACGGATGAGCGCGTTGAGGAAGGTGGTCTTGCCGGTGGATGTGCCGCCAGAGACCAGGATGTTGCGACGCGCCTGCACGGCCGCGCGGAGCAGCCCTGCCAGGTCGCCATCGTCCAGCAACGCCGTGAGCCCGTCGCCGGACCGATCGGGATCGGCCGCGGTACGCGTCGCTGCAAAGGCGCCAGCGGCCCTGTAGTCCTCCAGCGACAGCTCGGCCGCGACATGCTTGCGGATCGCGAACGCCCAGTCGCCGCGCGTGGCGGGCGGGGCGACGATCTGGACTCGCGCGCCGTCGGGCAGTGTTGCCGACAGCAACGGATGCTCGCGGTTGATGCCTTGGTGGGCGTGGGCCGCGACCTGCCGGGCGAGCCGAGCGAGCATCGCGGGATCGAGTTCGGGGACTTCGTGGCGCTCGCTCGCGCCGCCCAGCGTCTCGACCCAGACCTCGTGCGGTCGATTGACGAACAGGTCGGTCACGTCGGCCCGCGCCATCAGCTCGCGCAACGGCTCGAGGTAGCTTCCGAGATAGCTCCACGGCTGAATGGCAGCGACGCTCACGGCGCGTTCTGCGCCGCGGTAAAGTCCAGGTCGCGGGCGACGAACACGCTGACGCTGGTGCCCTGCGGCACGCGCAGCGTCGGCGGTATCTCGGGGGAGCGCAACGCGGCGGCGCCGGTGCCACCGACCGATCCGGGCAGCGCCAGGATGACCGGGGAGTTGCCGGCGCGCGACGCGAGGTTGACGCCGACGTCGAGCGTCGACTGCAGGATCGCGCCGGCGAACCGCTCGAGGAAGTGGCTGTTGACCTCGGCGCGGACACCGCCGCGCCCCACGGGGTCGGCCGCGGGCGAGCCGATGGCGATCGTAGCGCCATCGGGGCGGATGAGTCGCGACCACGCGATCATCGCGCGCTTCTGCCCAGGGGCGGCGTCGCTGGCATATTCGCCGATCAGCCGGCTACCGCGCGGGATCAGCACCAGCGTTCCGTCGAACCCGCGGACATCGCGCTGGACGAGCGCGCGCGCGAAGCCGGAGCGGGTGGAGTCGAACGCGGTCTCCAGCACCGCCGGGATCAGCGTTCCCTGCGCCACGGTGGTCGCGCGGTTAGCGAGCATGCCCGCGTTCGCGCGGTCGGTCGTGAAGGCCGGCGGAGAGCCAGACGCCCCGCCCGCAGCGCCACTGATGGAGCTTGCGGCGGGCGTAACTCCGGACGAGGTGTCGGCGACTAACGCCGGTCCTCCGGCATTGCGAGGGGGCTCGACGGGCGCGGGAGCGGCCTGAGGAACGTAAACGACCGTGGGCGCGGACGGAGCCAGCGTTGCCCTGGGCGGCACGCTCGGAACCGGCAACGGCGCCGGCTGCACCTGCGGCTCGAACGTCGCCGTCGGTGCTGCCGGCTCGGGCGGTATGTATAAGGGCGGCGGCGCGGTGCCGAGCGCTAGGTCGGTCCGGGCGAAGGACGTTGCCGGGGCGCTCGCGTCGTGGCGTCGCGCATCGAGGACCGCGAACAGGATCAGTCCTGCTGCGAGGGCGCCGCCCGCAATTACGAGCCGGGACGCGCCGGCGCGAGGAAGTTGAACGACCGGGCGGATGTCGCGTTCGCCGATCACTTGCTCGGCGCGGCGTGGGTCGTCGGTGAAAGGTTCGGCCGCCATTACTTGTGCCTGCGTGGCTGAAGCCGATCGGCACGCGCGATCTGCTTGTCGATGCGGAACAGTAGGCGCCGGGGCATGTCGTCGATCACGTACACGCCGCCGCGCATGTTGCCGTTGACGAGCGTCTCGCGGCCCTGGTCGTCGAGCGTGAACACCGCTGGCAGGGATGCGTCGGCGGGCCAGTCGATGAACGTCCGCACGCCGTCGTCAGCGATCCGCGACGGCCGCAGCGCGCGGGCCCCGCTCAGCCGGTAGGAGCCGGTTTTGCCGATGCTCGACGCCACAACCGGCTCGGGCGGCATCGACGCAGTCGAAGGGTAACGGAACCGGACCGCGTACGGCATGGTCGATGTCGGCGTGGCCACTGGCTCGAGATCGAACGCGTACAGCCGTACGCTGGTGACGACGGTCATGTTGGTGGCGGCGCCCAGCTGGACCGGCTTGACGAACAGGTGATTGCCCGCGCGATTGGCGGTCACCTGCCAGGCTACGTTGTCGCCGAGCGCGATGCTCTGCACCTGCTCGTCGGGCGCAAGCTCGACGGTCACCTGATAGCCCGCGGCAGCCTGGATCAAGACCACTTGGTCGGGCCGGTAGTCGATCGACTGGATGCGGGCATCGCCCGCACCCGGCTGCGGCCGGACCTGACTATCCACCTGGCCGGCGGCAGCGAGGGCCACGTAGGCCAAGGCCGTCCACCGGCGCCTCATCGCGGCTCCGGCGGCATCGCTCTTACCGCCCCCCGCGCGTATCTAGGCGGCATCGCGGCGGTGTTCGCAGGCGGTGCGGTGAAGGCTTGCGTGTTCGTAGACGGCTCCGGTGGCGGCAGCACCTCCATGCTGCGCCGGTAATGCATCACTTGGAACCCGAGCGGGTTCACGAAGCGGTCGGCGAGGTTCATCGGCGCGCCCGAGTAGGCGTAGCGCGCCACCGCGATCCAGGATCGCGGCGGCTGGACCTGGCCCCCGGCATCACGACGGCGCGTGTCGAAGCGGACCATCGCGACGCCTCGCGCCATCGGCGTCACGCTCTTCACCTGCACGTCGACGATGGCGGAACGTGGGTAGAGCGACAGCGGGCTGTCCGGGTTCGACGCCTGCATCGCCGTCAAATAGTCGGCGCGCGCTTGACCTCCCGACCACAAGGCCACCTTGCGATAATCCGACTGGACCGAGCCATAGTCATAGCCTTCGCGGGCGAGGACATATTGGACGAGGAACGACTGCGTCAGCGCCGCATCGGCCGAGACGAGCTGCGGATCGAGCGGCCGCAACGCTTGGACGAACCCGGTCTGCCGGTCGACCAGCAGCGTATAGGGCACCACCGTTTTCAGCGGCATGAGCAGGATCAGTGCCAGCGCCTCGCACAACGCGATCAGGCCCAAGCCGCCCGCGACGGCCCAAGCTACCCGCCGCGACTGGCGGAACGCATCGTGGCGGTCGCGCGCCCAGCTGCCGGCCTCGGCCAGATAGCCGTCGAGCGGCGGCGGCGTCTCCTCCTTCACGCGCTCCGGTCCCGCGCGGACGCGCTCGCCGAGACACGGCCGGTCGTCCGCCGGCGGTAGCTCTGACCGAGCGGCGTCGCCCCGTGCGATGTCCCTGCGCCCCCATGGCTTGCCGGCGCCACCGAGTTGGTGGTGGCGCCCGCCAGCAGCGCGCCACCCACAACGGACGCTTCCCGGCGCTGGCTGGCGGTCACCGCGTCGGCGATGGCGGACGCGCGCGAACGGCTCAGGGCCGGCACTAAGGTGGGCTGCGATGTGGGGAGACCAAGCAGACTGTCGGTCCGTCGTGCATCGCTTGCAAAGCCGACCGGTGCAGCGGTGCGGTGCGGCAGCCTGATCGCCGAGGCCAGCCGCGCCGACATCGCGAGCACGCCGGTGATCGCCAGCGCGAACACGCCGGCCGTTACGAGCAGCGTCGTCGGCGCTCCGGCGATCGACTGATCGGCCGCTCGTCTTGCGATCAGGTCGGCCAGCCACGGCTCGAACAAGGCGAGCTCGACACCAAGCGTGATCGCTAAGGCAAAGGCGGCGAGCGCCGCGCCGACGAGCGCGCGCGCCCAGCCCTCGAACAGGCCGCGCGTGCCGTCGAACAGCAGGAACGCCAGGAACAGCGGACCAAGCGCCAGCAGCAATCCCGCGGCCAGCCTGACCAGCGCGAACGCACCGACCGCGCCGACCAGGAACAGGATGCGCGCGGCACCCAGCGCGAACGTGTCGAACCCGGCAAACGGCGGCGGCGGGACGCGGGATGGAAGCAGCTGGCCGGTGCTCGCATCCGACGGCGGCGGTCCTACCCCATAGATGGCGAGCGTGCGGAATGCGTGGTCCGTGCCGTCGAGCCGCGCCACGAGGCCGCCGCTCGCGCCGGGGATGCCGGCCGGCGCACCGATCTCGGATGCGAGATCGGCGGGCGCGCGCAGCACGACGTCGAACACGATTGTCCGGTAAGCTGGCCAGTTGCCGGCGAGCGCGAGGACGATGCCGATCTTGACGAAGGTGAGCACCGCCTCGCGCAAGCTCGGCGTCTCGCCGAACAGCATGCGGTAGCCGGCGAACGCGACCAGCACGGTCAGCATGGCGGTCAGCAAGACGGCGACGCTCGAGCCAGGTGCCGCGAGCGCCTGATATCCCTGCGAGCCGAGTGTCAACGCCTGGCAGTCGAAGAAGCCGATCAGCGCGCTCGGAAAGCCATCGACCGGGGGGATCACGCCGCAACCCGCCATCAGGCGCGCTCCAGCAGCGGCTCGATCCACGCCTCCGGATCGTCGCCGACATCCGCGCGAATCTCGTCGAGCAGCCGTACCGTCCGTTCGCGCCCCGACAGGATCGTCAGCAGGTCGCGCTCGGCCGACAGGTTGAGCCGGGCGACGACGCTCTCCGAGCCGTGCTTGACGAGGAAGCAGTGCGCGCTGTCCGGCAGCGAGCGGACGAGCTCATATTCATGCGGGGTCAGTCCGAAGCCGTCGATGTAATCGGTCGCCTGCGCCTTCGGGTTGGCCATGAAGATCTGTGTCGCGGCCTGCTCGATGATCGCGCTGGCGATGCGGCTCTCCAGCGCATCCTGCGCGCTTTGGGTGGCGAAGCCGACGATGCCGTTCCTCTTGCGGATCGTCTTCTCCCAGTCCTTGATCCGCCGCACGAAGACGTCATCGTCGAGCGCCTTCCATCCCTCGTCGACGACGATGATCGCCGGATCGCCCTCGAGCCGCTCCTCCACGCGGTGGAACAGATACAGCATCGTCGGGGTGCGCAACGTGGGATCGTCGAGGATCCGGGTCATGTCGAACCCGACCGCCTTGGCGGCGAGGTCGGTCGCGTCCTCGGCATTGTCGAACAGCCACGCACGCTCGCCGTCGCCCCACCACGGCCGCAGCCGCGACCACAGATCGTTCGCCTGCGGCCGCCGGTCGCCACGGAAGAGCTGCACCAGATGCTGCAAGCGGCGGTACGCGCGCGGCTGGTCGAAGCTGGCGTCGACCGCGTCCTTGATCCGCGCCACCTCCTCGAGCTCGGCACCGCCGGCAAGGAGCGCGAGCCAATCGATCAGGAACTGGCGGTTGGCGGCATTGTCCGCCAGCTGCAGCGGGTTCAATCCCGACGGCGTGCCGGGCCGCAGCGCATCGTAGCGCCCGCCGATCGCGCGGATGAAGAGCTCGGCGCCGCGGTCCTTGTCGAAGAAGATGATTTTGGGATCGAACTTGCGCGCCTGCGCGAGCAGGAAGTTGAGCACCACCGTCTTGCCCGATCCGGACGGACCGATGATCGTGAAGTTGCCCAGGTCGCCTTGGTGGAAGTTGAAGTGATAGGGGCCCGCCGCCGTCGTCTCCAGCAGCGCCACCGCGTCGCCCCAGTGGTTGCCGGTCGCTTGCCCGACCGCGAAGTTGTGACCGCTCGCGAGCCCGGCGAAGTTGCTCGTCGAGACGAGCCCGCGCCTGGCGATATATTTGAAGTTGCCGGGAAACTGCGCCCAGAAGGCCGGCTCTAGTGCGATGTCCTCGCGCGCCGAGATGATACCAAGCTCGGACAAGGTCGCCTGCACCTCGGCGATCCCGGCATCGACTGCGGCGGGCGTGTCGCCGCGCACGCCGATCGTCATGTGATGCTCGCCGAACCCGGCGCGGCCGGCGGCGACCTCGTCCTTGGCCAAAGCAAGGTTGGCGCGCAGGCTGACCGCCTCGTCTTCCGCCGAGCGCATCCGCCGGATCGCCAGGTTCATTCGGCCGAGCGCCGCCTGTCGGTCGACGAAACCGAACGACTGGGTGAGGACCAGCTCGAACGGCAGCCGCAGCAGCTCGTCGAACATGCCCGCGCTCGTCTGCCCGGGATAGTCCTTGATCGACACCAGCCCGAGGAAGCTGCGCTCTGCCCGTCCCGCGGCCGCAAGCTCCACCGTCTCCTGCCCGAAGCTGATCCGCCGGTAGGGCAGGTAGTCGCCCAGATCCTGCATCGGCAGCAGTACCGGCCGCAGCTCGCCGTTGAGCAGGTCCGACAGGAACTCGAGCGGCTCCGAGCACAGCCCTTGCGCGCTGTCATAGATGCCGAGCAGGCGCGGGCCGTAACTGCCGAGCGCCGCGATCAGCCCGTCGCGTGCGGTATCCAGCTGGCGCAGCTCCTGGGCGCCGGCAATCGTCTCGCGGCGTCCGCCGAACAGCCCGCGCACGCCGTCGATCAGCCCGACCTTGCCTTGCAGCGGCCGGCGCACCAGCGTCAGATAGAGGTCGTTGACGTAGAGCTTGCGGCTCGCCAGCCGCGCCCGCCAGCGGGCGTCGAGCTGCCGCGAGAAGGCATCGGGGAAGGTGCCCGGCAGGTCCATCGCCACCTGCCGGCGGACGATATGGTGGTAGATCGCGAAGCGCGACGATCCAATCGCCTGCAGCATCGCGTCGCGCAGCCGCTTACGGTAGTCGAGCTCGTCGGTGTCCGCGGTCTCGAACAGCAGGCCGCGCAGGTGGATGACCTGCATCAGCAGCCCGTCGCGGGTCTCGATCGTATGGCGGTCAACGTGGCGTGCGAACGGCAGGTGGCGCCCGACCGGTTGCTCGCGCAGGGCGACCTTGGGGTCGCGGGTCAGGGCCGGTAGGAGTTGCATCGCCAGATCGCATGGTTGCGCACGCGCGGGCAGCGGCTGACCTTCGCCAGCCACAAATCGAAGAAGCGCGGCTCGCCCACGCACAGCACCACGCCGACGATATGGATCACCACCGCCGCGGCGACCACCCAGATCGTGCGGAACACGAGGAACAGCTCGGTCGCGATCACCGCGTTGGCGGTAAAATAGCTGTAGGTGACCCCGGCGAACATCTGCGGGCGGGTAAGCGCGACGAACAGCTGGTCTCGCTCGATCTGACTCATGCCCTCAATTGCCGAGATTAGCTGTAGATTGGATACCAGCGACGATGCTCGCCGCACCGAACAGGATGAAGCATCCGATGATCACGGTCGCACCATAGCGCCAGTTGATGCGGCCGGTCAGCATCATGAAACCGACCGACGCGACCGCGATTACCGCCACGACGGTGGCGATCGTACCAAGCAGCGTCCCCTCCAGCCAGCGAACTGCCGAGACGACGACGCCGGAGCCAGCCGGGTCGCCCAAGGCATCCTGGGCTCGCGCCTTCGTGGCCCATGCGGCGGTGGCCGATAGTGCGATGAACTTGTTGATTTGCAAGCTGACGCTGCCCGACACGACCCCTCCGAGCTTCGATTCCTGAGCCATGACTGCATAGAACCTAGCTGCGGATAACGCCAGCCGGGTCGACAATCCGCGCCAACGGGGACTGCCCGCGCGAAGCTCAGTCTGACCAAGGCCGAACCCGCAACGCAGCCCATGACACCCAACGAAGCACAGCTATTTCGAAGGGCTGGGAAGCCGCATCGCCCAGGCCCGCAAAGATGCCGATCTGACACAGGTCCAGCTTGCCGACCGGCTCGGCATCGAGCAGCCCCAGCTCGCCTCCTATGAGGTCGGCCGACGCCGCGTGCCCGTGTCACTGCTGCCGCGCCTCGCCCGCGCCCTGGCGGTCACGATCGAGGCGCTGGTCGACGCGGAGGCCCCGCCAGCCACGCCCAAGCGCGGCCCGGTGTCCCGGCTACAGCAGCAGCTCGAACGCATCCAGCGCCTCCCCAAGGCCGAGCAGCGCGCCGTCTCCACCGTGCTCGACGCCATGCTCGCCCAGCACGGCAGCATCTCCGGGCAGGAGGTGACCGCCACGGCCTGAACCGCCACGACCGCGAGTCACGCGGGATCGGCACCGGAGCAATGACGGGACGGCCCTGCCGCTCCCGAAGCGGAGCCGTTTCAGCAGCTCTACACAGCAAGAAGCAAGCGAACCGCTCCCAGCAAGATCAACAGCTTAGCGGTGCATTGCGTTGTAGTGCGATCGTGGCCTGGCCATGTTTACGGGTTTTGGCATTGCGGATCAGCACCTTACGCCTCGCGGCACGCCGCATAGGGTGTGGGCATATTCCTAGCTGCTCCGTCGTCCTGCCGCCGTCCGCGCTCCTGGCCTGGCGATCGTCGCCGGCGATCCTGCGGGAGCCCCGGCAGGGCGAGTCTCGCGCCCGCCTCTCGGCTTTGTCGAGACGGTTCAACGGCTTGCCGCCACGGCGTCTCCAGCATCACGCTGGGAGCCTCCATCGCCGCACCGCCTGCCTCGCTATATTCCGATGTGCAGACAACCACTTAGCAGCCGCCAGGAGGCACTGCCTTTATCTTGCCGTCCCTTCTTCGCCCCGTCCGCCAGCGATCCGGCCTGCTTCCCCGAGGCATAATATCTAGTCGTCATCTTCTGACGTTAGGGGCGTCTTGAGCATTTCAAGCCCGCAGTCCGGGGAGCCTAACCAGCTAACCTCTCTCCCCTCTTCATTCATAACAACTAAGTTAGCTCGAGCGATTCTAGCCGCAGATAAAACACAGTCTAAGGCATCATCTCCAAGACAGCGGATACTCCTCTCCTCCTCATATGACGTCCTAATCAACAATGAGCAGGACCACATGCCCTCTCCTCCTGTTGGAGAAGATATCTCGATCACGACGTTGCCTTGTGGCGAGCTTAAATCTCTAACGAACATATCACCCTACCTAATCTTGTAAGGATCAAAAGGTGGATCATAGCGGCCTCTTAGACACCGCTCATACACTGCAAATGCCTCTCCCATACACGATCGCCTGTTCCGTGAGTTGTACGGATCAAATGGATCGGCTGCCGGAGGATAGGTGCTAAAACAAGCGCTTTCATTGTTCCCAAGATCGATGTCGCATTGTTTCTTGGATCGCCGACGTCCCTGGGGTCCGGGCCCCGCCGGTGGCGAGCTATCTCCCCCGTCGAAAAACAGAGGAGGTAGGGGGATCGGGCTAAACCTTGGAATAGGTATGACGAGTTGCGCGAGCTGGATGCCGGGGTTCCTCGTACCTGGGACCACCAGGTCGCCGGGCTGAGGCGTCGGATCGCTTAACGGGACACTTTGCGATCCTGATACTGACGGCGATGGTCCGCCTCCGATGGAGCCGAGCGAGGATCGAGGAAGACTGATCGCGCCGGGCAAGGGGGCCGGCGGAGACAGGCACGTTCGCAATGGCTTTCGTCGAGAGGGAGCCATTCGGCGGCCGAGACGGAACTGGCTACCGCGCATGGATTCGAACCATGAATAACGCCTCCAAAGGGCGCTGTG
>CAXUMU010000014.1:0-27465 GCA_964252145.1 uncultured Sphingomonadaceae bacterium | reverse complement strand
GGCCTGCGCGGCGCGGCTGGGCTGCGTCTACGCCGAGCAGCCGTTCGGCGCGGCGCTGGCGCCCGGCCAGCACGTCGGCGACGGCATCCACCTGTCGCCGGCGGCGGCCGACCTCATGGCAGCGAGCTGGCGGGCGCGGCTGGCGGCGCCCGGCCCGTCCGCGCCGTCCACGCCCGCCGGATCGCCCGCATCGCCGGCCGCTCGACGAGGCTCGTGACGCCCCACGCCAGCCCGAGCGACGCCGCGATCGCCAGCGGGATCGCC
Organism: uncultured Sphingomonadaceae bacterium; assembly: GCA_964252145.1. Lineage (GTDB taxonomy): Bacteria > Pseudomonadota > Alphaproteobacteria > Sphingomonadales > Sphingomonadaceae > JAQGLK01. The sequence goes on along the minus strand of CAXUMU010000014.1, from coordinate 27,201 downwards.
GCGTTGGCGTCGACCCCGGCGCCCTCCAGCCGGCGGATCACGGTGAAGCCGATATTCTCGTGCAGCAGGTACAGCGTGTAGGACACGCCGCCGAGCCAGGCGAGCGGCGGCGCGCCGAGCCAGCCGAGCCGTCCCGACGCGAAACCCAAGAACAGCAAGGTCGCCAGCAGGCCGACCGCGAGATGCGCCGGACCGTCGAGCAGCGCGATGGTGACGAGCGCGAGGACGATCACCGGCGCGATCTCGACCGGCCGCCGCTCGCCGGCGTGCAGCCGGTAGGCGCAGATGCCGATCGCGAAGAACGGCACATAGTGCTGGATGAGGAAAAGCCCGAGGTAGAAGGACAGGCCGGGAAACGCCCACCACAGCCACTTGAGGCCGATCCAGCCGGCCAGCACCCATTCGATGCGCCCGAGCAGCCCCGCCGCCCACAGCGCGAACATCACGGCGTAGAAGGCGAGCTCGATGCCGAGCGTCCAGTAGACTCCGTCGACATCGCCGAAGCCCAGGAACTTCTGCAGCATCGTCAGGTCGGCGAGGATGACCGACAGCGGCTGGCGAAGCTCGGCCATGCCGCCGAGCCAGACCGTCGCGGTGGTCAGCGCGATGGCGGCCCAATAGGCCGGATAGAGGCGCGACACGCGCGACACGACGAAGTCCATCGGCCGCCGCGTCCGCTCCAGCGTCATGAAGATGACGAAGCCGGACAGGCCGAAGAACAGCTGCACCCCGTAATGCCCCCACGGCACCGACAGCCAGGGCCGCGAAGTGTGGCCGTAGACGAGGTCGTAGCGCGCGGTCATGTGGAACAGCACCACGGCCAGCGCCGCGAGGCCGCGCAGCGCGTCGAGCTCGACGAGCCGGCGCTCGCCGCGCGGTGTCGCCGCCGCCGCGCTCAAGCCGCGTAGGGCGGCGCGTCGAGGCCGGCGGGGGAGCGGGTGAAGATCTCGCAGCCGGTCTCGGTGATGCCGACCGAATGCTCGAACTGCGCCGAGAGACTCCGGTCGCGCGTTACCGCGGTCCAGCCGTCGTCGAGGATCTTCACGTCGGCGCGGCCGAGGTTGATCATCGGCTCGATGGTGAAGAACATGCCGGGCTTCAGCAGCACGCCGCGCCCCGGCTTGCCGACGTGGACGACGTTCGGCGCGTCGTGGAACACGCGGCCGACGCCGTGGCCGCAGAAGTCGCGCACCACCGAGCAGCGCTGGCTCTCGGCGTAGCTCTGGATGGCGTGGCCGACATCGCCAAGGGTGGCGCCGGGCCTGGCCGCCGCGATGCCGCGCATCAGGCATTCGTAGGTTGTGTCGACCAGCCGCCGCGCCTTGACGCCCACGTCGCCGACCAGGAACATCCGGCTGGTGTCGCCGTGCCAGCCGTCGACGATCACGGTGACGTCGATGTTCACGATGTCGCCGGCGCGCAGCTTCTTCGCCGACGGCATGCCGTGGCAGACGACGTGGTTGACGCTGATGCACAGCGAATGGCTGTAGCCGCGGTAGAAGATCGTCGCCGGGATCGCGCCGTGATCGAGCACGAAGTCGTAGGCCAGCCGGTCCAGCCGGTCGGTCGCGACATCGGGCACGACGTGCGGCACCAGCATGTCGAGCACCTCGGCCGCCAGCCGGCCGGCGCGGCGCATGCCTTCGAAGCCTTCGGGGCCGTGCAGCTTGATCGCCGAGGCGGGCTCGTCCTCGTCGGCTTCGATGGTGGATTGGTAGGTCATGATGCAACGCCTTTATCGCATTGGCCGCGCGCGCGCCACGCGCTAAGCCAAATCCCATGTCGGACGACCGAATCTGGACCGCCGCGCTGATCGTCATCGGCGACGAGATCCTGTCGGGCCGGACCCAGGACCTCAACCTCGCCGCGCTCGCCAAGTGGCTCGGCGGGCAGGGCATCCGCCTCAGGACCGCGCGCGTCGTGCCCGACGAGATGGGGGCGATCGCCGAGGCGGTCAATGCGCTGAAGCCGCCGGCCCACGACTATCTGTTCACGACGGGCGGCATCGGGCCGACGCACGACGACATCACGGTGGAGGCGATCGCAGCCGCGCTCGGCGTGCCGGTCGTTGTCCATCCGGAGGCGGAAGCGATCCTCAACGACCACTACAAGGGCGCGGTGACGCCGGCGCGGCTGCGCATGGCGCGGGTGCCCGAGGGCGCGACGCTGATCGACAACGCGGTGACCGGCGCGCCCGGCATCCGCCACGGCAACATCTTCATCATGGCGGGCGTGCCGTTCGTGACGCGCGGCATGCTCGCGGCGCTCGACGGCACGCTGCCCGGCGGCAAGCCGCTGCTGTCGCGCGCGATCGGCGCGCATGTCGGCGAAAGCGCCGTCGCCGAGCTGCTGGCGCGCACCGAGAAGGCGCATCCCGGGGTGCAGATCGGCAGCTATCCGTTCTGGAAGGATCGCGTGGCGGGCGCCAACTTCGTCGTGCGCAGCGCCGATCCCGCGCTGCTCGACACCTGCGCCGAGGCGCTGCTGACAGCCCTTCGCGACGCGGGAGTGGATGCCACCGACGGCGAGATCGGCTAGAAGCAAGCGGTGGCAGAAAGAGTGCCAGCAATTCCACGACTTCGTTCTGTTCATGGCGAACACCGGCCTACGGCCCGACGAGGCGTGCGCCCTGAGTTTCGGGACGTGGCAGTCGTGAAAGATTACCGGACAGACGAACCGTCCTTGAGATTGTCTTTCGCGGCAAACGGGGGGGGGCTACGGCAAGAGCACGACGGGCGCGGTCCGACCATTCCAGCGCATCTGCGAACGGTTTACGCCAGAGGGTGAGAAAGCGCCGCCGCCAGCGGCAATTTTTGCCAGCCCGCAGCGCCAGTTGATGAAAACGGTGCTGGACGAACTCGACCTGCGCCGAGATCGAGAGGGGATCTTGGAACGACCTGCAGCCTTCGCCACACCTGCATTTGTTTGCGGCTGATGGAGGGCGCCGACATCCATCAGATCGCCAAAAACTGTCGAACCAGTTTGGAAATGATCGAGAAATACTATGCGTCTCATATCAAGACTAGCCTGGACGCGTCTGCAATCAACGTCAGAAAGCCGAAGATCAAGCGAATCCTTGAAGAACAGGACAACTGGAACAGACGCTAGATTTCCTGCATCTGTTCTGGTTTGATCCAGCCGTTCGCGGGCGTGGTGAAATTGGTAGACACAACGGACTTAAAATCCGTAGGCCTTAAATGGCTGTGGGGGTTCAAGTCCCCCCGCCCGCACCATAGTTTTGATTCTCCTCGTTCGTACCAGCCTTACGGTTGTCCAAGCCCTCAAGGTCACCGCGGCAAGGATGGGCCGGCCCCGTCGTGCGACAGGACGATCATTTGCTCGCACCTTGGCAGCCGAGGCAGCCTAGTCGATAGACGTCAGCCCTTCCTCCACACATCTAAGTATATCATACGGCTTGATATTTGTCGTTGGTCTTGGCGGCGGAAGTTTTAAGGGCGCCTGGCGTTAATACACACTGCGTATCGTAATACTTGATATACAATGTGTACCTATACTATCCTGAGGAAAAGGAGCCGCTCATGCCGACCCCATCTCAAAGCCAAGCGGGCGCCACCCGCGCCGTCAATCTCCGCGTCCGCAGTGAGACGCGATCGCTGATCGACCACGCCGCCCAGCTTCAGGGCCGTTCGCGCTCGGACTTCATGATCGAAACCTCGCGCCGCGCCGCCGAGGATGCCATCCTCGATCAGACCGTGTTCAACGTCGATGCCGAGCGCTACGACCGTTTCGTTCGGGCGCTTGAGGCCACGCCTGCCGCCAACGAGCGGCTGCGCAAGACCATGCGCACCCCCGGCCCCTGGGACGCTGTTGAACGGGATGCCAGATGAGGCAGCCGAGGCTCTCAGCGCCGAAGCTGCTCAACGACACGCACGATCTGGCCGGCTTCACATCGGGCGAGCCGACGCTCGACGACTGGCTGCGCAAGCGCGCCCGCCCCAATCTGGCGAGCGGCGCGTCGCGGACCTTCGTCGTCGCCAATGTCGCGCGCGTCGTCGGCTACTACGCGCTCGCGTTCGGTTCTGTCGCGGCGAGCTTGGCGACTGGCAAGCTACGCCGGAATATGCCCGATCCGATCCCGGTGGTGGTGCTTGGCCGTCTCGCGGTCGATCAGTCCTGTAAGGGCAAGGGTATCGGTCGCGGCACGGTCCGCGACGCCGGCCGTCGCGTTCTGACCGCTGGCGAAGCCATCGGCATCCGGGCGTTGCTTGTTCACGCCATCAGCGACGAGGCAAAAGCCTTTTATCTCGCGCTTGGCTTCGCGGAATCGCCGCTTGAGCCGATGACCCTCATGCTCGGCATCGAAGAGCTGAAACATAGTCTTTAACGTTCTCATTAACAGCTGTGCACCTTTTAGGAATCAGCGCCTTATTGTACGACATATTATCCAATCTTGTGCACATTCTAATGCGTGTAAAAGTCGCCGCACAATTACCATAATACTCTATAACCGTAAATTATTTTCTTCACGTTCTCTTATAGCGGAAGCAAGTAACCTTCCTTCATGATGGTTATGATTTCGTGCAATGCGTTCTGCCTTGTCTCCATCTCTCGCAATAATTGCATTAACAAGTGGTTCGTGCTGTTCCAATAGATTTTCAGTATCTGTCAGAAGAGCATCGGAATGCTTAATATAAAGACGGACCTGGTCTTCAATAATCGCATATTGTTGCGCTAGTCGATGATGACCGGCAGCGGCTATAATCGCAGCATGAAGGCTAAAATCCGCATTGGAAACCGCCGCCAATGTCGCGCTGTCCAGTTTGCGTTGCCGGCTGCACAACCTGCGTAGTTCCGCAAACGCATCCGCAATCAACTGAAGCTGACCGGGCGAGCCGGTTTCGCAGGCTAGACGGGCACCGACACCTTCGAGCGCTGCTCGCAACGTAAAAATCTCCCACGCATCCTGCGCGGAAATTTCGATCACGTTCCACCCCGAGTAAGCGACGCGATTGACCAGTCCTTCACGCTCAAGCCGGTCGAGCGCGACCCGGATTGTTCCCATCGACAGGCCTTTGTCAGAGGCCAACCGATTCTCGGTGATCCGCTCGCCGGGACTCATTCGGCCACTGATTATATCGTCGCGAATATCGTCTCGCGCCAGCAGGGCGAGGGTGCGCTTTTCAAAAGCCATAGGTCAAGGTGATCTCTCTGCAGACGCCGTCCGAAGTCCGACAAACTAAAGCTCATGACACGCCACCGACCGGCGGCGGGGGGCCCGTGGCGACGTGGCTGGCTGCGGCCAGGCACCAATTAGGTTGCCCGCATTAAGCAATCCCCGTTCGATCCGCTCGCCCTGCCCAACCATCGTCTGCTCACTCAATTATTATGCGCCGGCCAACGACGTGGGTAAAGTACGAATAAGCGGTTGCCTTCGTTCGGCGATAGAGTTATCCAGTGATTCTTATTAATTGTGAATGTTGGAGGGGCGATGTCCAGTGGTGATCGGCAGTTCCAAGGGTTCGATCGCGCGCTGCAACGGGCCTGGATCAAGGGCGCGGGCTACACAGATCGCGAACTGGCGCAACCGCTGATCGGCGTGGTCAACACGTACCAGAGCTTCGCCCCGGAAAACGTCCACCTCCGCGACATCGCCGAGCATGTGAAGGCCGGCATCTACATGGCTGGCGGCACGCCGCTGGAGTTCAACGCCTTCCACGTGACCGACTGCATCGCCTTTGCGGCGGAAAGCATGCGCTACGTCCTGCCCAGCCGCGACATCGTCGCCGACCTGATTGAGCTGATGATCAAAGGGCACGGCATGGATGCCATGGTGCTGCTGCCGAGCGGCGACAAGGTCGTGCCGGGCATGATCATGGCGGCCGCGCGCCTCGATGTCCCATCGATCCTGCTATACGGCGGGCCGACCCGCTACGGCGAATACGACGGCCGGAAGATCTTCCTCGAAACCGTCTACGACGCGGTCGGCGAATTCGTGCGGGGCGCGATCAGCGAGGAGGATTTTCGCCAGATCGAGGATCGGCTGATGCCCGGCGCGGGCGCGTGCGACACGCTGACCTCCGGCAACACCGCCGGCCTCTATGCGGAGGCGCTGGGGCTGTCGCTGCCGGGCAGCGGCGCTATTCCCGCCGGCAGCCCGCTCCAGAAGCGCGTCGCCAAGGAGGTCGGCAGCCGCATCGTCGAGCTGCTGCGTGACGACGTCCGACCTTCCGCGATCCTGACGCGCGCCGCGTTCGAGAACGCGTTGCGCGTCGTGCTGTCAGTCGGCGGGTCGACCAATCTAGTACTGCATTTCATCGCGATGGCGAAGGAGGCCGGCCTGATGCTGACGTTCGACGACATCGACGCGATCGCCCGCACCACGCCGACGCTGGCCAAGATCGCGCCGTCGGGTCCGTGGGGCGTCACCGATTTGCACGAGGCGGGCGGCGTGCCCGTCGTGATGCGCCGGCTGGGCGCGGCGATCCACGGCGACACCGTCACGGTTGCCGGCCTCAGCGCCGGCGAGATCGCCGAGGCCGCGCCGGGCGCGGCGAGCGACGTGCTCCCCGCCGAGCCGCATGATGCCGAAGGGTGCATCTTCATTTTGAAAGGCACGCTGGCGCCGGAAGGCTGCGTGGTAAAAGTGTCGGGGGTCAAGCCCGACATGTGGACGTTTGAAGGCGCCGCGCGCGTGTTCGACACCGAGGAGGATGCGATCGCATTCATCCTGTCGGGTGCGATCGCGGCGCCGACCGTGATCGTCATCCGCTACGAAGGCCCACGCGGCGGCCCCGGCATGCGCGAGATGCTGGGCGCGACCTCGGCGCTGGTCGGGATGGGCCAGGACCACCAGTGCATGCTGGTCACCGACGGCCGCTTCTCCGGCGCGACCCATGGTCCCGCGATCGGCTACGTCTCGCCCGAGGCGGCGTGCGGCGGGCCGATCGCGCTGGTCGAGGACGGCGATCCGATCGCCGTCGACCTTCGCGCGCGCCGGCTCGACCTCAACGTCGCTGCGGCGACGCTCGACGCGCGCCGTGCCGCGCTCACGCCCCGACCGCCCAACGTCACGCGCGGCTATCTGAAATTCTATTCCGAAAACGTCGCCCCGGCTAATCAGGGTGCGACCCTGCCCAGATAGGATGCCTGCCGTGATCACAACGACTCCCGCCGATGGCTCGCGGTCGACCAGTCCCGGCGCGCCGCTGCCCGAGCGCGTGCTGGAAGGCCGGCCGACCAACGCCACCGCTAGCTATTACCAGAGTAGGGATGGCGGCCTCGACGCCGGCGTCTGGACGAGCGAGCCGGGCCTGTGGCGCTGCGACTATGTGGCGGACGAAGCGAGCTGCGTGCTGGAGGGGGTGGTGGAGCTGACGCCCGACGGTGGCGCGCCGCGCCGCTACGCTGCAGGCGCCACGTTGGTGGTGCCCCGCGGGTTCGTCGGCACGTGGCGCGTGATCGAGCCGGTTCGGAAGTTTTACGTCAGCTGCGCCGGGTCGCCGGCATGACCGGCCCCCGCTACCGGCTCGGCCAATCCGACCGCGCCGCGATGACGGCGGAGCAGCAGCGCAGCTACGACGATGTCGCAGCCGGCCCGCGCGGCTATGTGCCGCGCGTCCTGGAGGTGCTGCTCGACGCGCCGGCGCTGATGACGCATGTCCAGGCGATCGGCGGCTACCTGCGCTACGGCGCGTCGCTGCCCGACGACGTCCGCGAGCTTGCGACGATCTGCGTCGCGGCCCAGCTGGGCTCGGGCTATGAATGGGGCGAGCATGCGCGGCTGGCGGACGCGGCCGGCGTGCCGGCGGCGACCCGCGCGGCCGTGTTGCGCGGCGGCGAGCCGGACGGGGCGGCTGAGCGGGACATCGTCCGCTTTTGCCGGACGCTGATCGCCGGCGATGCGATCGCCGACGACCTGGTCGCGCAGCTGGCGGACCGGTTCGGCCGGCGCGGGCTGACCGAGCTGACCGTCCTGGTCGGCTATTACGGGCTGATCGCGAACGGCCTGCGCGTCGCCGACGCCGACGCCCCCCTGCCGAAGGCCGAGGCATGACGCCTCCGGATCGCTTTTGCCTCGACGGCCAGGTCGCGGTGGTGACCGGCGCCGGGTCCGCTTACCCCGGCGTGAGCAACGGCAAAGCGACGAGCCTGCTGCTGGCCAGCCGGGGCGCGGCGATCCTGGCGGTCGACCGCGATCTGGCGAAAGCCGAAGAAACGGTCGCGCAGATCTGCGATGAAGGCGGCACGGCCAGCGCACTGGCGGCCGATGTCACTGCGCCCGATGGGGTCGCGGCGATCGCCGATGCCGTCGCCGCGCGGCACGACCGGCTCGACATCCTGATCAACAACGTCGGCGGTTCCGCGCCGGGCGATGCGTTAACGATGCCGCTAGACGCCTGGCAGGCGCAGCTCGACTTCAACCTGACCAGCGCTTTCCTCGTCACCCAGGCGCTGCTGCCGCGGCTGTTGGCCGGCGGTGCAGGCGCCATCGTCAACCTCGGCTCGATCGCCGCGCGACGCTACCTCGGCCGTGACAATATCGCCTATGCCGCCGCCAAGGCCGGATTGGTCGAGATGACGCGCCAGACGGCGTTGCGCCACGCGAGCGAAGGGCTGCGCTGCAACGTGGTGACGATTGGTCTGCTCGACACGCCTATCGTCGCGCGGATCGCCGATCAATATGGCGGCGGCCAACTCGACGCGGTGCGCCGCGCGCGCCAGGCGCAGATTCCGTTGGGCCGGATGGGCGACGCGTGGGACGTCGCCCATGCCGTGCTCTTCCTGGCCTCCCCGGCGGCGTCGCATGTGACGGGCGCCGAACTGGTCGTCGATGGCGGCATGTCCTGCGCCGCCATCCCTTTCGTGGTGGAAGCATGAGCGACGATATGATCCGCGGCCATTTCATCGACGGCGCGTGGCGGCGCGACGGTGATGCGGCGGAGAACCGCAATCCATCGGACACCGACGAAGTCGTCGAAATCTATCTCCGCGCCGACCGGACGATCGCGGATGAAGCCATCGCCGCGGCGCACCGCGCGCGACCGGCCGCGCGCGACCTGACGCCGGAGCAGCGCGGCGACGCGCTCGAAATGATCGCCGCCGAGCTGCTGGCGCGGCGGGAGGAGTTGGGGCGACTGCTGGCGCGTGAGGAAGGCAAGCTGCTCGCCGACGCGATCGGTGAGGTGACTCGCGCCGGTCGCGTGTTCCGCTTCTTCGCGGGCGAGGCGCTGCGGCTGGCGGGCGAGCGCTTCCGCTCGGTGCGGCCCGGCGTCCAAGTCGAGGTCAGCCGCGAGCCCGAAGGCGTGATCGGCATCATCACGCCGTGGAACTTTCCGATCGCGATTCCCGCCTGGAAGATCGCGCCGGCGCTGGCGTTCGGCAACACGATCGTGTTCAAGCCCGCCGACCTGACGCCGTCGAGCGGCCTAGCGCTGGCCGACATGGTCGGGCGCAGCGGCCTGCCGGCGGGCATGTTCAACTGCGTGGTGGGATCGGGCGGCACGGTCGGCGAGGCGATCCTCGAATCGCCCAAGGTGGCGGCGGTCAGCTTCACTGGATCGACCGACGTCGGCCGGCGCGTGGCGGCGGCCTGTGTCGCGCGTGGCGCCAAGGTGCAGCTTGAGATGGGCGGCAAGAACCCGCTCATCGTGACGGACGACGCCGATCTCGACGTCGCAGTCGCGGTGGCGCTCGACGGCGCGTTCGGCCAGACCGGGCAGCGCTGCACCGCGTCGAGCCGGCTCATCGTCGAGGCCGGCATCCACGACCGCTTCGTGGCCGCGCTGGGTGAGGCGATGCAGGCGCTGACGGTCGGATCCGCGCTGGACCCCGCCTCCCGGATGGGGCCGGCCGCGAGCGCTGCGCAGCTCGCCCAGAACCAGGATTATTTGTGCAGCGCCCGCGACGAAGGTGGCATGTGCCGCGGCGGCGAGCTGATCGACCGTGACCGCCCCGGCCATTACATGGCCGCCGCGCTCGTCACCGAGACCGACGCGACGATGCGGATCAACCGTGAGGAAGTGTTCGGCCCGGTCGCGAGCGTGATCCGCGTGCGCGACTTCGACGAGGCGGTGGCGGTCGCGAACGACACCGCCTTCGGCCTGTCGTCCGGCATCTGCACCACCTCGCTCGCCAAGGCGGAACGCTTCAAGCGCGACAGCGAGGCCGGCCTGGTGATGGTCAACCTGCCCACCGCCGGCGTCGACTATCACGCGCCGTTCGGCGGCCGGAAGGCGTCGTCCTACGGCCCGCGCGAACAGGGCGGCTATGCCCGCGACTTCTACACCGCAGTCAAGACCGCCTACGTGCAGCCCTGAGATGATCCGGGTGCTGTACCATTCGGCCGACCGCGACGATCCCGCGCCGTGGCAGGCCGTGCTTCAGGCACAGGACCGCGACATCGCGCTGGTCCCCTATGAACCGGGCCTCGACCTGGCGGGGATCGATTACGCCCTGGTCCACGGCCCGCCGCCGGGCGTGCTGGACGCCATGCCCGACCTGCGCGTGATATTCTCGCTGTTCGCCGGCGTCGAGCACCTGCTGACCCTACCGTCGCTGCCCGCGGTGCCGATCGTGCGGATGGCCAGCCGCGAGCTGACCGCCGGCATGGCGCAATATATCGTACTCCACACGCTCAAATATTATCGACAGCTCGACCTGTACCGCGCCGCACAGCGCGCCGGAACGTGGATGGCGCCATCCACGCATTACGTGCCCGGCCGGGTCGGCATCTTCGGCGCGGGGACGCTGGGCGCCGCTGCCGGCCGCGCCTTGGTCGGACTCGGCCTCGACGTGGTAGGCTGGAACCGCACGCCGAAGGACGACGCGGGCTTCCCGGTCCTCGCCGGCGCGGCCGCGCTCACCGACTTCCTCGCGCGCACCGATATCCTGGTCATTACGCTGGCGTTGACCGCAGAGACCGCCGGCATCGTCGATGCCGCGCTGCTCGCCCGCCTGCCGCGCGGCGCGTGCCTGATCAACGCCGCGCGGGGTGCGCACATCGACGACAACGCCCTGCTGCGGGCGCTCGACAGCGGCCACATCGCCGGTGCGACGCTGGACGTGTTCCGGACCGAGCCCTTGCCCGCCGGCCACCCGCTCTGGTCGCATCCGGGCATCGAGCTCACGCCGCACGTCGCCAGCGTGACATTCGCGACCGCCGATGCCGCCCGGCACGTGGTCGGCAACATCCACCGCGACCGGTCGGGCGCGCCACTGACGAACGTCGTCGCGATGTCGCAGGGTTATTGAGGAGCCGCGCATGAACTTCGTCCAATTTCGCGACTATAATGGCGAGCGGCGCGTCGGCCTGTCCCGCGACGACGGGGTGAGCGTCATCCCCGGCCATGCGACGATCTATGAGCTGCTGACCGCCGTCATCGCCGGTGGCCGGCCGGTGGCCGACGTGGTTGCGGCGGCTTCCGCCGGTCGCATCGAACGGCTCGACGCGCTCGAGGCCGACGGACGCCTGCTGCCGCCGATCGATCATCCCGACCCCCGCCGCCTCTGGGTCACCGGCACCGGCTTCAGCCATGTCCGGGAAGAGCTGCAGCAGGGCGAACTCGAACGGATTTCCTCGCTCGACGCCGCCGAGCTGACCGAAAGCCTGCGGCTCAAGCGCGCCGCGATGGGCGACGTCGGCGGGCGCTCGCGCGGCGAGCGGCCGGGCATCCTGACCGAATGGTTCCTGAAGGGCGACGGCACGAGCTTGATCGCGCCGGGAGGGGCGCTAGAGGCGCCCGCGCACTGCATTGGCTATAGCGAGGAGTCGGAGATTGCCGGCGTCTACATCAACGATGCGGCCGGCGCTCCGGTGCTGATCGGCCACGCGCTGGGCAACGAGTTCGCCGATTGCGAAACCGAAAAGGCGAATGCTTACTACCTTGCGCACTCAAAGCTGATGCCGTGCGCGATCGGACCGGAGCTGCGGATCGGCCGGCCGCCCGAGCGGCTGGTCGGCCACACCCGCGTTCTGCGCGACGGTGACCCGATCCTCGAATACGATTTCTTCACAGGCGAAGCGAACATGGTGTTCGACCTGGCCACGATCGAGCACCACCATTTCAAGCACGCGCCATTCCGCCAGCCGGGCGACGTTCATATCCATTTCTACGGCACGGGCGCACGGCCGGGCCGCTATCTCGGCCCGCCCTACCGGCCCGGCGACACGTTCGAGATCGGTGCGCCGGGCTTCCGCCATCCGCTTCGTGTGCACCTGGCCGAAGCGCCCGCCGCGGCGATGGTCCAGGTCCGCGCATTGGCGTGACGGCGGTCGGGGAGGCGTTTTCAGGTGACGGCCGCACAAGCGAGCGCACCGCATTTCGCGGGCCAGCCCCGCGCGATGATGTACCTCGCGCTCGCCGAATTCTGGGAGCGGTTCTCGCTGCTCGGGATGCGCGCGATCCTGGTCTTCTACCTGATCCGCCGCTTCGGCTTTTCCAACCCGAACGCGATCGTCCTATACGGCGGCTTCGCCGCGCTGTGCGTGTTGATGATCCTGATCGGCGGGATCATCGCCGACCGGCTAACCGGGACTGTGAAGGCGGTCCTGTTCGGCGGGCTGATGATGATATTCGGCAGCATCGCGCTGCTGCTGTCCAGCCTGCCGGCCGGGTTGGCGCTGACCGCGCCGGCGCAATCGCACATGCTGTATTTCGGCCTCACCTTCATGGCGGTCGGCTCGGGCCTGCTGAAATGCGCGACCACGTCTATGCTCGGTCGGTCCTACCCGCCCGACGATCCGCGCCGCGCCGCGGGCTTCACCGTATATTACGCCGGTACCAATTTCGGCCCCGGCATCGCCGCGCTGATCTGCGGCTATGTCGGCGAGACCTGTGGCTTCTCCTGGACATTCGGCATCGCCGCAACCGGCATGGCGCTCGGCTTGGTCACCTTCCTCGCCGGTCGCGACCATTATGAGCGGGCGGTGTCGCTGGATCCCCGTCACGGCGCCGAGCTTGTCGGGCGCGCGGGCGTTGGCCTGGCTATTGTGGTCGGCCTCGCCCTGCTGCTGGGCGTCGCGCTGCAATACGGCCTCCTGTTCCGGGCGTCGTTGACGTCGGTGGGGCTGGTCGTCCTGCTTTACGTCATCGCGGTGATGATGCCGCGGCTCGACGGCGAAGACCGCAAGCGCATGTTCGCGTGCCTGGCGGTCTTGGCGGCCGGGCAATGGTTCTGGATTGTCTACGTCCTGACCGGCGGCGCGGTCAATCTGTTTGTCGACACGGTGGTCAACCGCACCTTGTGGGGGATCACGATTCCCGCATCGACCTATCAGTCGCTGGAGCCGTTGCTGTCGATCCTGTGCGGGCCGATCGTGGTGTGGACGACCAGCCGCCTGCGCCGTCGCCGGGACGTGCCCTTCACCGCGGTCGTCGCGGTCGGCATCGCGCTAGCCGGCACCGCCACCATCTATCTGGGCGCGGTCGGGCTGCTTGCGAGTGGACGGGCAGGCGACGTCAGTGGCCAGGCGGCGATCGTCTATTTCGTGCTGCTCGCCTTCGCCGACATGATCGTCGCGCCTGCCGTGCTTTCCACATTTTCCCGGATCGCGCCCAACCGGCTGCTGGGGTTGATCAACGGCTTGTGGTACCTCTGCTCGGCTTTCGCGCATCTGATCGCCGCGAGCGCCGCAGCGCTCGCGCTTGACCATGGCGCCGCCAGAGGCTGGCCGGTCAGCCAGTCGCTTGGCTTGTTCTTTGTATTGCTCGGGACCGCCTGTGCGGTCGGAGGCGCGTTGCTTGCGGTGGGCAGCAAGACGGTTCGACAGAACGCCGGCGTCAACATAGTTTAATGCGCGTGCTTGAGCGCCGCCGGTCTGGTCGCGGCGGCAAAACGAGAGGACGAGTGGCGGATGATCGCTTGGTGACGACGCTAGACACCGTTTCGACGCCCGCGTCGGTGCCCGACCGGTCGCGGCTCGCGCAGAATTGCCAGCGAATGATCGCGCATGTGCACGCACTGGGCGCGACGCTCCGGCCACACACGAAGATGTTGAAATCGCTCGACGCGGCGCGGTTGGCGATCAACCCGCGGCACGGCGGCACCTGCGTCTCGACGCTTCAATAACGAGTATTTCCTCGGCGGCGGGATTGACGACGTTTGCCTCGCGGTCTGCGCCAGTCCCGACAGGCTTGACCGGATCGCCGCGCTGGGACGCGGCCTCAGCTTCTTTGTCGACGGAGTCGAGGCGGCGCGCGGTCGCGGCTCGGCGCGAGCCCATGCGCGTCTGGATCGAGATCGACAGCGGCGAGCAGCGGACCGGCGTCGATCCCGAAGACGAACACTGCTGGCGATCGCCGGGATAAGGACGGCGGCGCAACCCTGGAGGGCGTTGCGACCCATGCCGGCCATTCCTATGCGGACGTCGGCCGAGGAGATCGCCGCTATCGCCGAAACCGAGCGCGCCGCGGTGGCACGAGCCGCCGAGCGTCTCGGCGCCGCGGGGCATCGCGTCGACCGGGTCAGCCTCGGATCTACCCCGACCGTGATTTATTCGCGGAGGCAATTTATGGAATCAAGGGTAAGCAACGCCTCGATCAGACTACGGCGTGACCGTCATATCGGGGGTACGGACGCTTGGCGTCGCAGTCCCGCTCGACAATGTCGCGTCGCTGTCCAGCCGAGCCATCCGAGAGCGCCATTACGGCCTGATTGAGATCACCGGCGATGACGGGGTGAAGGGCATCGGTTTCTGCTAGGTCGGCCGCCGCGGCGGCAGGCTGTTCCCGGCGGTGGTCGAGGCGCTGTTCACGCGCTGCTGGTCGGCCGCGACGCGTATGCGATCGAGACGCTTTGGGGGAACTCTATCAGGACACGCTACTTCATGGCCGCGCCGGCATCGTACTGCGCACGCTGAGCGCTATTGATGTCGCGCTGTGGGATCGCAACGCACGCGCTGCGGGCCTGCCGCTCAGCGTCCTTTTGGAGGGGCGCGCCCGAGGCCGTCGTGCCGGCTTATGCCAGCGGTCGCTATTATTGGATGGCAAGGGCCCAGACCAACTCGCCGACGAAGTCGAGGCCTATGTCAAATGCGGATTCACCGCGGTCAATAAAGGTGGACGTCACCCGAGCATCGCAGCGGAAGAAGCGCCTGGCGGCAATACGGGAGCGGATCGGGGCCGAAGCGTTGCTCATGCTCGACGCCGACAACGCATGGCCAGATCGCCGAGAGCTCTGCCGTTCCTGCGCGCCTTCGAGCGGCACGATCCGTACTTCATCGAGGAGCCGTTCAGTCCCGACGACATAGAGAGCCACGCGCGGCTTGCCGCCGCCACGCCGATCCCGGTCGCAACCGGCGAAATCGAGGTCGGCCGTTGGCGGTTCAAGACCTGCTGGAACGCCGCGCGGCTTCTATCTTGCAGACGGACGCCTGTGTATGTGGCGGGATCACGGAATTCCGTCGCATCGCCGCCATGGCCGCGGCCTACGGCGTCGTGATGGCGCCTCATTGGTTTCACGACCTGCGCATCCATCTCGTGGCCAGCACACCGAACGCGACGTTCGTCGAGTTCTTTCCAGACGATCAAGTCCTCAACTTCCGACGCCTGATCATGCGCCAGCTCGTTCCGCCAGTGGGACACTGAACCTCTCAGGTCGGCCTGGTCGGTTTCGACTGTCATATCTGATTGACTCCACACTAGACTTACTTATTAATAATCATGAAAGGGAGGAGCGGATGATGATTTGGGGAAATGTAGCACGGTCGTTTCTGTCAGGGGTCAGCGCCTTTGGTCTAATCGGAACGGCGCATGCCGCCAGTGGACAGGTCGAGCCGCTGTCGTCGCAAACTGAAACCGCCGAATCAAACCTGCAATCTCCGGAGATCGTAGTTACTGGATCGCGGCTGCGCTCCCCCAATCTGAGCAGCCCGTCGCCCGTCGTGTCGGTGCTAGGCGAGGAAAGCGCGCTAAGAGGCGTGACCTCGGTCGAGCAGACCCTGAACACCTTGCCGCAGGCGGTGGCCGGGACAGGGGCCGGGCGGGGAATCGGCGGCGGCAACGTCGGGACCGCCACGCCCGACCTTCGCGGGCTTGGCCCGACCAGGACGCTGGTGCTGGTGAACGGCAAGCGGCTGTTGCCGGGCGATCCGCTCGTCGTGTCCGCCGATCTGAACAACGTTCCGGCCGGGTTGGTGGAGCGCGTCGACGTGCTAACTGGCGGCGCGTCGGCTGTGTACGGCTCCGACGCCGCCGCCGGCGTGGTCAACTTCATCCTGAAGCGGAATTTCAAGGGATTGATGGTCGATGGACAGTTCAAGTTCTTCAACCACGACCAGCATAGCGACGTGGCGCAGCAGGCACTCAGGAACGCCCCGTTCTTTGTCCAGAACCCGCAAATTCCGAAGGATTACTTCGCCAAGGGAAAAAACTACGACGCGTCCATTCTCGGCGGCCTCGAATTTGCCGGCGGACGCGGCAACGTCACGGGTTTTGTGAGCGCTCACTACAATGAGGGGCTGACGTACGGCGACGTCGATTACGGCTCCTGCCTGCTGATCACTGTCACCCCGGCCAACTTGACCCGCGACTGTCAGGGCAACGACCAGTCATTCTTTGGGCGCATCAACGGCGTCGCCAATAACCCGAACGGCACCAAGACCTTCGTGCCGTACACGCCGAGCCTGAAGGCCGAGCTCAACCCGTTCCTCGTCGCCTATCAGGAAAACACGCGGTACAATGCGGCGGTCACGGCCCACTTGGACGTGAGCGATGCGTTCAAGCCTTATTTAGACCTGCTGTACACGAACGACTACACCAGACTTCCGGGCAGGCCGGCGGGCATATTCGACGGCACCGCGGCGAATGCGGGCCGCTATACGGTCAATTGCGACAACCCGCTTTTGGGACCGTCGCAGGCAACAGCAATATGCGGCGCGGCGGCCGGCACGAACGCTACCCGACGCCCGTCGATTGAATATACACTGAGCCGCACGCCCACGCTGGCGCGGTTCCGCCGCAATACCTACCAGGGCGTGATGGGCGTAAAAGGCGACTTATCGTCGTCCTGGGACTATGACGCCTACATCCAGTACGGGCGCGCCAGCATAAAGGAAACGCGCTCCGAAACCTATTCACGGACGCGGATTGCCAACGCGTTGAACGTCGTGTCGGTAGGCGGCGTCCCAACCTGCGTCTCTCGCGTAAACGGGTCGGATCCGAGTTGTGTGCCGCTCGACATATTCGTTGCCAACGGGGCGGGCATAACCGACGCCGCGCGTCAGTACATCTCCGGCATCGCTCGGGCGGAGGGCTTCACGAGCGAATTGGTCGGCAATGCGTCGGTCAGCGGCGACCTGGGCGGCTGGGGCATCCGCAGCCCGTTCTCCGCCGAAGGTCCGCAGGTCGCGATTGGTGCGGAATATCGGAAAGATAAGCTCAGCTACCAGCCGGACAGCGTCTATCGATCGGGCGACCTGATCGGGCAAGCGGTGGGCAGCGCGCTCGCTGCCGGCCCGACGTCGGGAGAGATCGAGTATCGCGAGATATTCGGTGAGCTTCGTGTGCCACTCGTCTCGAAGGTCAGGCTCATCAACGAGCTCTCGGTCGAGGGGGGCGCGCGCTACACTGATCCGCGCGGCAATTCCAATTATTGGACTTACAAACTTGCCGGCGTGTATAGCCCGATCCCGGAGCTCCGCCTTCGCGGGAGCTACAACAAGGCGGTCAGGACGCCAAACGTACGTGAGCTGTTTGCGCCCACGTCGTTCACGAACGCCGGCGCGACGCCTGACCAGTGCGCGGGTACCACGCCGATCGCCACTCTGGCCCAATGCGCCAACACCGGCGTCACCGCAGCGCAATACGGCCAGATCACGCAATGCCCCGGCAGCGGTTGTCTGATCCAGATCGGCGGCAATCCCGCAATCAAGCCGGAGACGGCGAACAGCCTCACCTACGGCGGCACAGTAAGCGTCGGGGCGACGACGCTGTCGGTAGATTTTTACCGCATCAAGATCAAGGGGCTGATCGGCGCGGTAGGCGGAGGCACGGCTTTCCGCAACTGCCTGTCGGGCGTTGACCCGTTCTTTTGCGGGCTGATCGTGCGCAATCCGACCACCGGGAACTTGTTCGGCGACGGCGCATTTATCATCGGCACGAACACCAATACTGGATTTGCGACCAGGAAAGGCCTGGACATCGCGACATCCACTCGGCTGCCGTTGGACAATGTCGGCCTGATAGGTCTCGGCACTCTCAAGCTAAATGCCTCAGGATCTTGGCTATTCAGCGCTAAGTCACAGACATTGCCAGGGCTGCCGGTCTTGGAATGCGTCGGCCTTTACGGCTTCAGCTGCCCGGGCACGTCGGTCATCAAATGGCGTCATCAGGCCCGGTTAACTTGGGACATTCCCAAGGCTCCGTCGCTTTCGCTCAACTGGCGCCATTTCGATGGGCTGAAGCTCGACGCCCTCGAGCCGGATCCGGCGTTGCAGGTTCGCGGCGCGACCTTCAGCGACGTGGTCGATGCGCGGCAAGGATCGCGCGATTATTTCGACCTGGCGGTCAATTGGGACCTTAGTAACGGCATCGCCATGCGCGCTGGCGTCAACAACATCTTCGACCGCGACCCGCCGATACGCGACGCCGGCACGTTCAACTTTGCGGCAGTGGTCAACACCAGTCAGGTTTACGACCTGTTCGGCCGCCAGGTTTTCGTGGCGATGTCCGTCAAACTTTGGTGACGCAGGCTTCCAACTGGAGACGCTCGATGATCTCGAATAAGCAGCTGGCCGCCGCTTTCCTCGTCGGCGTGGCCTCCGCTGCCCTGCCGGCGCAGGCGCAGGATACGAGAGCCAGGACCGCCGCCCCGGACGCGAACGGGGAGCGGATACAATCCGGGGCCCGGCGATATTCGCAAACGCTGAGCGAAGGGACGAACATCTCGGTCGACATCACGCCTGACGGTCGGCAAATCACTTTCGACCTGCTCGGTCAGATCTTCATCATGCCGGCGGCGGGCGGGCCGGCGAAGCGGCTGACCGGCGGCGCGGCCTACTCGTATCTGCCGCGGGTGTCGCCGGACGGGCGCAACATCGCATTCATCTCCGACCGCAGCGGGACCAGCGACATCTGGACGATGTCGTTGGACGGAAGCGACCTCCGGCGCGTTACCGCCAACAAGCCGGATGATATGCCGGTGAAGGTGCCATATCAGAACGGCCTCCGCTGGGCACCCGACGGGAAATCGCTTTATGTTACCGAGATGCAGAAGTTCCACACGGAACACGACGTCACGCGCGGCAAGATGTACAGCATCGACGTCGCCACCGGCGCGAAGTCCGATGTCTTCGCCGGGTCGGTCGGGGGCGCCGGCGCGGGCCGCGTGCCGGCCTTTCACGGCGACGACCTGTATTTCAGCCTGCCGGTGGCGCGCGATGTCTATCTGATGAGCGTCTGGCAGGAACGAAACCCGCCGCTGTTTCAGATCGGCAAGCTATCCGGCGCGACGCGCCAGGTGACCCTGGCCACCAGTCGGGACGAGGGCGCGTTCTCGCCGGCGGTCTCGCCGGACGGGCGCTGGCTGATTTACTGGACCCGCTACGGCGCGGACACCGGCATCCGCGCCCGTGACCTTCAAAGCGGCGCGGAAAAGTGGCTCGTGTTCCCGGTCGACCAGGACCTTCAGTTCGCGCGGCTGCTCAGCGACCTGGTGCCGGCGGGAGCGTTCACGCCGGACAGCCGGCACTTCATCGGCGCGTGGGGCGGCAAGATCCGTCGCGTCGACCTGCAAAGCGGCGCCGTCGAGGTGCTGCCGTTCAAAGCCACGGTCGAGCGTCCGATGCTGCCGCTGTCGCGCTACGCCTATCGAACGGGCGTCAGGAAGGACATCACATCCCGGTCGATCAGCAGCTATTCGGTCGCCAGGACGGGCGGGACGGTCGCGTTCCAGACATTTCGCAAGATTTGGGTGAGCACACTTGGCGCAAAGTCGTCACGCCGCCTGACATCGGAAGAGCTCGGAGCCGAAAGCTATCCGGTGATTGCGGGCGACCGCATCTATTTCGTCGGCTTCGATGCGATCAAGGGCGGGCATGTCTATAGCGCCGGGCTGGACGGCAGCGACCTGAAGCGCCTGACCGCGACCGCCGGCGTCTATAGCAACCTAGCCGTCAGCGCGGACGGCACGAAGCTCGCCGCGGTCCGCTCGCCGTTCACCGGCGAAACCCTGCTCGGCCGGATATCGGGATCGGAGATTGTAACGCTCGACCCAAGCCGGCCGGCGCCGGCGATGGCGACGGCGATCGTGGCGATAGACGCGACGCCAGTCGATGGCCTGCCCAGCCTCCAGTTCAGCAGCGACGGGAAAAGGCTGTTCTACCTGGAGCCGGATTACGGGCTGAAGTCGGTGTCGCTGGCGGACAAGGTCGCCCGGCTGCATCTGACGTTCTCCGACCTGGGCGTTCGCGACACCGACCTGGGAATTTCGCTCGGCCGGATCGCGTTGAACGACACGGCGACCGCCGCGCTGGTGCAGGTGGATGCCGCATTCTCGCAAATCTATCGCGTCGACCTCGCGCGGCTCGACCTCAACGGACCCGAACAGACCGTCTCGCTGAACCGCCCGTCCGAGGATTTTCCGGTCCAGCGGATCACGAACAGCAAAGGTGGCATCCTGCCCGCGTTCCTGTCCGACGGGTCGGCCATATACGACGTCGGCCGCTACCTGATCCGCAAGCCGGCCGCCGCCGCGCGGCCGGCGACCGAATATGAAGTCAGCGCCACGATTCCGGCCGTCAATCCTGCCGGTGTGGTCGCCTATCGTAACGCCCGGTTGCTGACGATGGGCGATCGCGGGATCGTCGAGAACGGCACGATAGTGGTGCGGGACAACCGGATCGTCGCTCTCGGCCCGGATGCGGAGGTCAGCGTTCCCGCGCAGGCGCGAGTGGTCGATCTGACCGGCAAGACGGTCACCCCCGGGCTGGTGGATGCGCATTGCCATCTCAGCGGCACTATGGGCAACCCCTGGCTCGACGGCGCGCAGAATTGGGGCGCCGCCAGTTACCTCGCGTTCGGCACGACCACCTGCATGGAAGTGGCCGGGCCGGACAACGGCACCGAGCTTGAGTTGGGCGACCTGATCGACGCGGGCGTGATCGCGGGTCCCCGCGTGTTTTCGACCAACGGCTTGGCCCAAATGTCCTCGTTCGTGACCAAGCCGAGCGATGCTGACGATCTGGTCGCCCGCTACCGCCGCTATTTCGACACGCCGTATATGAAGATCTTCGGCTTCGGTTCCAGGTTGCAGCGTCAATGGCTCTACGCCGCGGCGCGCAAGCAGCAGGTGTCGACGTTCCTTGAAAACGAGACGCCGGAATTTAATCTGGCCAACGTGATCGACGGGGTCGGCGTCCTCGCACACAGCCTGCCATGGTCAATATATTCGTACAATGATCTGACCAGCTTCCTGGCGGCGTCGGGCTCGGTGCACGACTATCAGTTCCTGTCAGCTAGCGGCGCGCGCCCGACCCTGCGCTTCTCGATGATCCGTTACCTGCCGAACCTGATCTGCGATGAGAAAGTGCGGCGCTTCCTGCCGTCGCAATATCTGTATTTTTATACCTTGCACACGTACCAGTTCGCCGATGCTGACCAGATCTTCGCCGCTGCCGCCGCGGGCCTGAAGAAGCAGTCCGACCAAGGAATGAACGTGGCGCTCGGCGCGCACGGCGAATGGGCCGGCATGGGGATGCAGATCGAGCTGTTCGGCGCGCGCAGCGGCATGGACTTCATATCGGCGCTCCGGCTCGCGACGATCAACAGCGCGAAGGCGATGGGGCTGGACCGCGACATCGGCTCGCTCGAGATCGGCAAGCTGGCGGACATGGTGATCCTGAACGACGACCCGCGCCAAGCCCCGAGCGGGACGTTGCCGATGCGGAACATCGATCGGGTCGTGAAGAACGGTGAAATTTTCGAAGCGGCGACCATGAACCGATTGTGGCCGACCGCCAGGGCCGCGACGGCGGGTTGGTGGCGGCAGGGCAACGATCCGTCCTACTCCGCCGGCGCGACACCGCTCGGCCTGATCGACCTGACGAAGTTCGTTCCGCAAGGACAGCAATGCCCGTTGGTCCCGCGTTAGGATCGCCCTGATGGGTCTGCGCGCGTCCTTGACTTGGCTCAGACGACCGGTTTGCGCGCTCTTGCTGAGCGTCGTGCTCGTTAGGTCCGCGACGGCTCAGCCGATGGCGATGTTGCGGTGGTCCGACCTTGCGCCGCCGGGGCAAGCAGTCGAAGCTGCGGCGCCGCCGATCCATGACTATTTGGCGGTAGACGACCCACTCAGCCTCACGGCGTACCAGCCAAAGAACTTCGCGGTGATCCGGAAGCTCAACGGCAAGGGGATCCAGATCCGCGGGTTCATCGTTCCGCTTAATTTCAACGGCGCCGGTAGGGTCGTCTCGTTCTTACTAGTCCCGTTCTACGGTGCTTGCATTCACGTGCCGCCGCCGCCGCCAAATCAACTTATCCTTGTGCGATCGGCCGCCGGGGTGCCGTTAAAGTCGCTAAGCACGCCCTATGTCGTTGCCGGCCGCCTCTCCGTTGGCGTCGAAAGCACCGACCTTGGCACCGCTGGCTATCGGCTGGAGTCGTTGGCAGTCTCGCTGGCGCAAGGGCGACCATGAATCGGCCGGCGATCGCGGTGGAGTCGCTGGTCTATCGCTGGCCGGGCGCGGAACGCCCGCTCTTCAAAATCCCGCGTTTCACGGTCCAGCGTGGGACCTCGGTCGTCCTGATGGGGCCCAGCGGGAGCGGAAAGAGCACGCTCCTGGAATTGCTGGTCGGCATCCGTCAACCCACGGCCGGCCGGATCTCCGTCGCGGGCGTCGAGGTGTCGAGCCTGTCGCCGCGATTACGCGATCGCTTTCGCGCATCGGAAATCGGCTTCATGTTCCAGGACTTCGGTCTCATCGGCTCACTCTCAGCTCTAACGAATGTCCGTCTCGGCGCGGCGTTTTCCGGCAAACGCGTAGCAAAGGACGCGGCGCGCAATGCGCTCGAGAACGTGGGGCTGGAACCCAATTGTTACGACCGTCCGGCGAGCCGCCTTAGTCACGGTCAGGCTCAGCGCGTCGCCCTAGCGCGCGCCTTAATAAACGACCCGAGCCTGCTGGTAGCGGACGAGCCCACGTCGTCGCTGGATGTATCGGCGCGCGAAGCAGCGTTGATCGCCATGATCGCTGGAACCAACCACTCAGGGAGGACGCTGATTTGCGTCAGCCACGATCCGGCCATCGCGCATCACTTCGACATCGCTATGAGTATGGAAGACTTGTGTGCCGCTATCTAAAGTAAAGCTTCTGGTATCGCTATCTGCTGCTAGCATTGCAGCACGCCGCGGTGTTGGGCTCATAACGTTAGCCGCAATCGCGCTTTCAATATTCTTCGCTATGACGATCGAAACGGTAGTGAAGGGCGTTCATCAGTCGTTCCTGCGTGCGCTGCCCGATGCCGACCTGATAATCGGCGCTAGGGGGGACCCCGTTTCGCTGCTGATAAATTCGATCTATTTCACCGGCGATACGCGTGACCTCGTTAAACCCGAAATCTGGCGGACCTTGGCTCGCCATCGCGATGTCGGGCAAGTCGTGCCGATCATCACAGGCGACAAGATGTGGGGCTTTCCGGTCGTCGGCACCGTTCCGGCAATCCTGCAAATCCATATACCCGCCGCGCAACTGGAAAAAGGGCGATTTCCCCGAGCATGCTGTGGGGCTGTAGTCGGCGTCGATGTGGCAGCCGAGGCTCGCCTCGACCTGGGTAATTTGGGCGAATTAACACATGGAATTACGGAAGCCGAGGCTGGGAATTCCGACGCCGCCCAAAAATATCGCGTGTCCGGAATATTGGCTCGGACTAACGGCCCACTCGATCGCGTAGTGCTCGTCGATCAGGCCGCGCTCCGGTCCGAGCATGCCAAGGCGCCCCGGTCTGGCGAGAGGGACGAGGAAGCGGTATTCAGCGCGATCTACGTGAAAATGCGCAATCCTACCGCTGTTTTCTTAATGCAGCAGGCCATTCGAGCATATCCGAAAGACGCGCTGAGCGCGATCCTTCCCGGAGTGACCTTTCAGGAGTTGCTCGACAGGACCGGCCGGTTCGAGCAGGTGCTAAACCTAATAAGCGCCGCGGTCGTGCTAATGGCGGCGCTTACGATCTTAACGTCGCTATGGGCCAGCCTCGCCGGCCGGCACAGGGAAGTGACGATCCTGCGCGCGTTGGGCGCCAGACCGTCGACCATCATTGGCCTTCTGGCAGTCGAGGGAGCATTGATGGCGGTGGTTGGATGGTTCGCCGCCGTTATCCTGCATTGCGCACTTCTAGCGACGCTTGCGGAAGAAATCCATGATATCAGCGGCGTCTATATCGGTGAATTGTCTATGGCTCAGGTCGAGAGCGTTTATATCTTAATATTTATTGCAATTGGAGGGATAACCGCCGGAGCTTTAACTGGATACTTGTTATATCGCCAGGGTCTAAAGTATGGGCTACGTACAATGTGATTATTAAATCGTCATATATATTTGATTTTTCGACGTGCGAGGTCACGTGATTGTTTGTATTGCTTATAATTAGGCTCTAAACCCAATCAGCGGGTTGAGGCGGGGTGCTGTTTTCTGATTCAACGGCATGGGCGGAGCTAACGGAGGTTGGCCATGGCGCTGTCCTGGTTGTCGAACGAAGCGTGGGCGGCAGGTGGAGCGACACCTGCCCAAGAACCAGCCCGCGCGAGGCGGGGTGGACGACCAGCGCGTGCTGCCCGGCATTTTCCATGTGTTGAAGTCCGGCTCGCGCTGGTGCGACTGCCCGCGCGAGTACGGCCCGCCCACCACGATTTACAATCGGTTCAACAGGTGTCGAACCGGGATTTCTGGTTGGGCTCCTCGAAGCGCTCGCCGACGCCGGCGCGGTGACGCGCAGCACCGCCATCGACAGGACCTACGTCAAGGCGCAACGCGCCGCGTTCGGCGAAAAGGGGGGCTGAAGCGCAGACGATCGGCCGCTCGCGCGGCGGTTGGACGACCAAGGTCCATGCACTCACCGACGTCATTGGCCGCCCGTATGCGCTAATGCTCACGCCAGGCACGTCGCCGACGTGAAGGCGGCACCTGAGTTGCTCGCCCGCATGGGCCATGCGCGCTATGTCGTCGTCGACAAGGGCCATGACGCAGACCCGCTCCGACGCGCGCTCCGCCAAGCCGGTGCCGTGCCCGTCATCCCCGGCCGGTCCAACCGCAAGCGCGCCGTCCGCTACGACCGCGAGCGTTACGCGGCCGCCACCTCATTGAGAACGCCTTCTGTCGACTGAAGGACTTCCGGCGGGTGGCCACCCGCTACGACAAGCTCGCCAGGAACACCTCTCAGGCGTGCGCTCGCTGCAGCCCTCGCGTTCTGGATGTGAGGTCGAGCTGGCTAGCCGATGGTGTTGGGCTATGGTCGCAACATGCCCCACTTGGTTCCCTTCGCTCCGGAGCACTTTGCGGTTCTCTCCGACTGGTTCACGAGCCAGGCAGACGTGGTGCAATGGGGTGGGCCTTTACTCTCCTTCCCGCTCACCGACGAGCAGCTACAAGCTATGCTTGATGAAGGGGATGTGGTGCCGCCCACACGGCTGTGCTGGATGGCGGAAGACGACGACATGCTGGTCGGCCACGCGCAGGTTGGCTTCGACTGGCGCAACGGGAACGCTCTTCTGGCGCGGGTGGCGATAGCGCCTCGTGCTCGTGGCCGCCGGCTGGCTGGCCCCATGCTTCGCCTTGTTCTTGAACAGGCTTTCGCCCGTCCCGAGATCGAAAAGGTCGAGCTCAACGTCTATGCTTGGAATACGCCGGCCATCCGGTCTTACGAGCGGCTCGGATTCAAAACCGAAGGGGTGCGCCGATCTTCCGCACTGGTCGATGGCGACCGGTGGGACACCGCCATCATGGGGCTGCTGCGGCACGAATGGCAGGTCCAGGCTGATTGAGGCCGGACCCTACGGTTCGAGCCCGGCCGTGGCAGCATGAAGGAGGAGCGCCATCGCCGTATATCCAGCCGAGCCGGACGAGGCGGCGGGCGAGATCCTGCCCGGCGCGCAGTTCACCGATGCCTATTGGACGCCGGCGCCGGCCGGCATCGACGCGCGGCAGGCGGCGGCGCGGATGATGGACCGGCAGCCGTCGTGGATCCGGGCGCTGATGGCGGCGCGCGACCGGATCGTCGCGCCGCTGGGCCTCAAGACGTCCGGCGTGGCGGCGACGGCGCGGGACAGGGTCGGCTTTTTCCCGGTGCTCGGCGAATCGGCCGATCGCCTCGTCCTCGGGCTCGATGACCGTCACCTCGATTTCCGGCTCATCGTCCGCCTGTCGCCCGCGACGCCGGAACCGCGCCTCACCGCGACGACGGTGGTGCGGACCAACAACCGCCTCGGCCGCGCCTATCTGGCGGCGATCCTGCCGTTCCACCGGCTTATCGTGCGCGCCATGCTGGCCAGGGTCGCCGGCTAGCGCCCGCAACGGCAAAGGGCCGCCCCTTTCGGGACGGCCCTTCCATTGGCCAGCCACTCTCGCGACCGGCGAATGCGATTGGAGCGCCTAGGCGCCCGTCACCCCCGGGGAGGCCGCATCCGCGCCGTTCGATGACAGCGGCATGGAACAATGAGACATTCGACCACCTCCTTTCAGTTGTTGAACTCGTGAACGAAGATGGGCCGCTTCGCCGCGTCTTGCAAGATGCCACGGGTGTCGCGATCGCTTCTTTGCCTCTATAGGGCCGGCGATGCAGCGCGGCAGCGCCAGGATTTCAGGACAGATATGACATTCGAGACTCTTCCGCCGCTTCTCGGCGAGGCGCTGGCGGCGCGCGGCTATGCCACGCCGACCCCGGTCCAGGCCGCGGTGCTGGAGCCGCAGGCCGAGGGACGTGACCTCATCGTGTCGGCGCAGACCGGATCGGGCAAGACCGTCGCCTTCGGCCTCGCCATCGCGCCGCAACTGCTGGACTCGACCGGCGTCGTCGCGCCGGCGCGCGCGCCGCTGGCGCTGATCATCGCGCCGACGCGCGAGCTGGCGCTGCAGGTCAGCAGCGAGCTGATCTGGCTGTACGGCAAGGCGGGGGCGCGGATCGCGACCTGCGTCGGCGGCATGGACGCATCGAAGGAGCGGCGCACGCTGAGCCACGGCGCGCAGGTCGTCGTCGGCACGCCGGGGCGCCTGCGCGACCATCTGGAACGCGGCGCGCTCGATCTCTCGGCCCT
>CAXUMU010000013.1:0-30124 GCA_964252145.1 uncultured Sphingomonadaceae bacterium | reverse complement strand
CAGATTTATGGCGAGGGCGCGCACACCATCATTGAAAATTGTGGCAATCTGCTGCTGCTCCGATGCGGCCTGAGTGAGGGCGGAGGCACCGCAGAACTGGCCTCCGACCTCATTGGCAATAGAGAGGTGGAACGCGACGACGTCAGTCGATCCCGGACGCGTGGGCGGTACACGTCACGGTCAACGTCCACGCAGGGCAAGCGGGCGGTAGAGGACGTTGCCCTTGCCAGCGAAATAATGCAGCTTCCAAACCGGGAAGGCTTCGTCAAGCGGGCAACTGCGCCGGAGTGGCGGCACGTTCGCTTCCCTTACATCGAATACCCGTCCCGTGCTCCGGCCTTCGAACACGATGGTGCAACGAGAATTCGCCAATGATTAGAACGGTCGCTGGCTGCCTCCACCAGTTAAGAGGCGCTTCGAAGCTCGTGATGAACGTTTCGAGGAAAGTGTCTAGCACGGTAGCTGTCCATCTGAACGAGAGTCGTCGACCAACCGTTCCTCGTGATTCTGCTCGAAATGCGAGCGAAACCCTCTTGCTAACGAACAGAGCACCGATAGAATCATCGGCAGCGTCCAACCGAGCGACACGACCGGCGCCTGAGTTGACGGTGTCTACCCAATTCAAGCTCCCGTTGCAGGATGCGTCAACTCTGCTTCTGAGCGACAGTGGATGCCTGGAGTGCTTTCAAGACCCACGCTCGTCCTCCATTCGTCCCAGTAGCCAAAACAGGTGAGGGGAATAGTCGTTTTCGCCGATGTGTATTGTGGTAGACGGCCCAGAAGAGGCGTCTTATCGGGCGTTCAAGCAGCTGATTTCCCTGAGAAGTAGCCAGCGGTAAATCGCTGACACCTTCAATAGCACCAACACGTCATCCGGAAAACGGCGTACCTTCTCGGATACGCCAGTTCGCATCCTGCGGCCAGCCTTCAACAGTCGCCACACGGTGGCGGAAGGCATTTCGTTATCGTTCCCAAACACCTTCTGTTTCTCGAATTGCGCTCGACGCCATCCGCCGATAGAGCTGGCTCACGCGATGCCAGTAGGCGCTCGCCAGCTTCATACTTTTTTGGGAAGACGCAGAACAGTTCCTCCCTCTACCGCTACGTTGATCACGTGAGGTGCGTCGATGCGATCGTGACGCAGGCGGGCGGCGGGGTAGTCGTCTTCCAGCGTCCGTGTTGCACACTCGTCGTAAGCCGTTGCCCACGCGGGTGAGCCGTAACGGCGAAGCATGTTGGCGCTGGCCAATTTCGTCGGTGAAGAGCAGGCGTTCCGGACTTGGGGCGGGCTGAACTTGCGCCAGGCCACGCTGGTCGTAGCGAAGTCGGCACGCTCTGCTCGAAGCCGCCCGCTGCTTGTTTTACGCGCTGGCCATGCGCCTTCAGTAGCGGTCCAGCCCCATCGGCTCACCGACACGCTTTCTCCCACCAGCGCACGCGTGAGCCTTTCCAGCGTCATGTCCCGTTTCGCTGCCAGGAGTCGAGCGCCAACTCGGCATGCGGCTCGGGTCGACGCTCGGACGCCCGCTGGTGCCGCGCATCTGGGCTCTGCCGGTCTCGCGCCACTGCCGCGCTAGGCTGATCGTGAAGCTGACGCTCGCCACGCGCCCGTCAATCGCCCGCACGATCCGAGTCCGCGAATCATCGGAACAGGCCTCCGGCGTGACGGCTGGCCTCCCGCCCACCAGTCATGCTGTATGGTGTCGCAGCCGCCCGTGAAGCCTTCCCAACTGTCCCGCCCGGGGAATGCTCGAAGGCTGGAAAATCCGAACCTCGTGACGGAACCCAGATTCATGATGTCTTACATCGTGAGAAAAGGCGTTGCGAACGAGGATTTCGCTTGATAGGGTTAGCCTCGAAAAGCGTTGCCGCGACTTGCGCGGCAGCCTTTGGCTTGGTGAACGTGTAGAATTTGTCGGTTCTTACTCCGGCGATAGAATGATGTGGTAATCGTGAGGTATGGTCGGTTGATACAGCGCACTGCCGTGCCGTCGGGAGTTTTTGCGTGAGCGTCTTCACGGGTCGGTTCGAGGGGCGTGTTGCCGTCGTGACGGGTGGAGGGTCTGGCCTCGGCAAAGCGGTTGCACACCGAATAACGGCAGAGGGCGGCTCCGTCATATTGTGGGATCAGGATGCCGGTGCGCTCGAGAGCGCCAAGCTGGAGACCGGCTCCGTTCACGCCATCGTTGTCGATGTAGCCGATCCCGATGCCGTCACCGCCGCCGCCAAGCGCAGCCGCGATCTGCTCGGCCGGATCGACATCCTCGTCGCTTGTGCGGGGATCACCGGCGCCACCGCTTCCGTCTTGAAATTTCCCATCGACAGCTGGAAGCGGGTGTTCGACATAAACGTCCACGGCCTGTTCTATTGCTGCCGCGAAGTCGTGCCTTACATGCTGGAGCACGGATATGGTCGCGTTGTCGCCGTGGCCTCGGTCGCCGGCAAGGAGGGCAATCCGAACGCATCCGCCTATTCCGCGTCGAAAGCGGCGGTGATCGGACTGATCAAGTCCTTGGGCAAGGAGCTAGCGGAGAAGAACGTCACCGCCAACGCGCTCGCTCCAGCGACCTTCGATAGCCCGATCCTCGCGCAGCTGCCGCAAAGCCAGGTTGACTATATGCGCTCGAAAATACCGATGGGACGACTTGGGCTGGTGGAAGAGAGCGCCGCGATGGCGTGTTTTATGGCCTCGGGCGAGTGTAGCTTCACTACGGCCAGCACGTTCGACACCTCAGGCGGCCGGACCACCTTTTAGTTCAGCATTGATTGCCCGCGCTTCGCGCGCGTGGTGCGTCCGCATCGAACCTCCATCGGAAATGACGTCGGGCGTCCCGTCTCAAAAGAATCCCGCCATGTAATCGAAGTGGCCATCGGCTGCGAGACGCACGTAATTATAGCCTGACGCCACCTTACCTCCTTGGCCGTTGTACATCGACCAGATGGCCAGGAACTCTCCTTCTCTCGAATGGAGTTTTTCGGTCTCGAAATAGGCGCCCGGCGCCTGGGCTCGAAATTGCTCGATGTGCCTGATCAGTCCCTGCCGCGTTTCGCCCGATCCTTTGGGATTGGAGAAGCGAACGCCTTCGGCAACGCTGCCTGCCAGCAAGCGATCACGCTCCTCGGACGTCACAGGTCCGTAAGCAGCTAGGTAATCGCGCCAGCGCGTCTCGGTAGAACTGTCGGTCATGCGTCGTCCTTCAGAGAAGCGACGGCCGTTCATCGGGGAACGACCCATCCGTGGAGGTAATTGCTGTTGTGGCCCGCCAGATAGCCGGCAGCGGTAAGGATCAGCTGGAGCCTAGCCGTCGAACCTGCCCTCGAAGGCGAGTTGGACGAGCGGCATACGGCCGCTCGGCATCTCTCTTTTCTGGAGGAAGTCGGGAAGCTTCTCCTTCCCGGCCCGACGGCCCACCGCATAGGCCGCCTCGACGCGATAACCCTCTGGAATGCCCAACTCCCGGTAGGCGCGGTCAACGTCGAAACCGCTCATGCCGTGAACGAACCAGCCCAGCTTGTTGGCCTGCAGGGCGAAGTTGGCTGACGCTGCGCCGGTGTCGAACGAATGCGTGTAGGAAGGCGCGTCCTCCTCCGATCCCGGCGCGCGTGACGTTATCTTAGAGACGAAGAAGACGAGCGCCGAAGCGTCCTTGGCCCAGCTCTGGTTGAAGGGCACCAGGAGATCGAGCAGCTTGCCCCATGCCGGCGTGTCGCGGCGCGCATAGACGAACCGCCACGGCTGGGCGTTGAAGGACGATGGCGCCCAACGCGCCGCCTCAATCATCGTCAGCAGGTCTGCCGCCGCAATCTCCTCCGCAGTGAAGGCGCGGGGCGACCAGCGGTCCAAGAAAATCGGGTCGATCGCATAGTCGCTCTGACGCGGAGCTTCGTTCATTGTCGTTCCCATCGGTTTTGAATGTCATTCAGGCGCAGCGAAGCCGGCCGCTGGAGGTATGTTCTTGTTGAATCGCATGAGGTTCTGCGGATCCCAGCGTGTTTTGGCCGCCACTAGGCGCTCGTACTTCTCCGGCGCCCCCCAGATCTGCCGACGCCATTCGGGGCCCTGGTCCATCGTCAGATTGATATAGCCGTTGGTCCGCAGATACGGTTTCATGTGGCCCAGAGCCGCTTCCGTCCAAGCCTCGAAGGCTTCGTCCTCGGTGGGGTCGTCCCATTGCCCGACCGCCTCCCACAGCCAGTTCGCGCCCGCCCGGGAGAAGGCGGCGGAATCCTCCGTGAAGTCGTCGGTAAGCGCCCCACCGAACGAGATAAAATTCTGGCCTGTCGACGGGTGCGGATAATGGGCAGGTTCCGGCGCTCGGCTGGCATGCTCGATCACGGCATCGACCAGATCGCCGCCTAAGTCCGTGAGATAGCCGCCGCGGGTACAATAACGGCGGCCCGAGGGGGCGGTCGGATCGAGCATCGAGTTGATCTGGCTCCAACTCCCGATCATCGGCATCACAGCCAACGGCTTGGCGAAGCCGCCTACCTGCTCGATGATATCAGCGGCGGTGACGGACGGGCCTGTGAAGACGACGGTGACGATCAACACCAACGTGCCGTGAATATGTTCGGATACGGGCGGAAAAGGCGGGCAGTGCGTGATCGCCCCCACCACGGTGAGCTCCCGAGGTGCCGATAGCATGAAATCCCGCAACATAAGAATGGTCCGGGATGCGTCGGCAAGCGGAAAGCAGAGGAAGGCCGATGTAATCTCGCTCGGCAGCGGCCGGGTCATGAATTCGAAGCTGGTCGCGACCCCGAAATTCCCGCCCCCGCCTTTGATCGCCCAGAACAAATCCTCATTTTCGGTGGGGCTGGCACGCAGCTGCCGACCGTCCGTCGTGACGATGTCGCAGGCCAGAAGATTGTCTACGGATGCGCCGTATTTCCGGGAGTTGAAGCCAATGCCCCCGCCGAGGACCAGCCCGGCGAGGCCGGTCGTGCTCACCGTGCCGGCGGGAACGACGCGGCCGTGCCGCTCCATCGCCTGGTCGATCTCGCCCAGGAGTACACCCGCGCCGACCCGGACGCTTCCCGTCCGCGGCTCATAGTCGATTGACTTGAGCGAGGTCAGATCGATCACGAGCGCATCGTCGGGCATGGCCGAGCCATCGACGCCGTGACCGCCCGATCGCACCGCCACCGGCGTGCCAGTCTCGCCGCAATGCCGCATCACGGTTGCGACATCCGCCGCACTGTGAGCGCACACGATACAGCTTGGCCCGTGCGCCGCGTTGCGCATATTCCAGATCGTTCGTGAGCCGGAAAAGCCGTCGTCGCCGGGGAGCCAGACCGGCCCTTGCAGTTCCAGCTTCTTGATGCCGTCGATGAGCGCCATGTGGTCCTCGGGGAAGTGGTGAGAAAAGGGTGGGATCTTGTTTCGGCGGCGAAGCCCTCAACCTCATCTCAGCCTGACCGAGAGCCGCGCGCCAAAAGTCCTGGGCGGCTCGGCATAAACTACGCCCGGATAGGGACGGCCTGCGGTTTCGCCGGCCGAGGCGGCCGTGGCCCGGTTCTCGATGTTCTTGACCCAGAGGCCGATCTGCCAGATGCCGCTCGGCGGAGCATAGGTCAGACTCGCATCGGTCTTGGTAAATCCCGATTGTTTGAATCCGAGAATGTTATTGTAGCTGAACCAATAGGAGCTGCTGATGTAAGAGTCGGCACGCGCTTCGATCGACCCGCTATTCCCTAGCTCGAACTTGCGCCGCGTGCCGATGCTCGCCGTGAACTCTGGCGAAAACGATAGCGCGTTGCCGCTATAGTCGACAGGACCCCGTGCCGAGCCGGCCACGAACTCCGTGAACTTCGCGTTCAAATACCCGACATTGGCGTGAAGGGAGGTGTTGTCGTCCAGATCATAAGTCGTATCGAGCTGCACCCCCCAGACCCGCGACTTGGGCGCGTTGAGCAGCGCCGTCTGGCCCGTGGTCAGATCGGGCGCGGTGATGATCTGGTCCTTGTAATCGTAGAGAAAGCCTTCCAGGTTCAGCGTCAGTCGGGAGCCGAAAAACCGGTTTTTGATACCAGCCGTGTAGGCGACCATCGACTGGGGTTTCACGTCTCGGGCCGGGTCAGGAGGATTGCCGTCGAAGGTTCCCGGGTTGAACCCTGATTGAACCGCTGCGTAGAACATCGAGCGTCGTCCCAGGTCCTGTTCGAACCCCGCCTTCCAGTTGAGGCGCTCCCAGCTGCGACGGAACGAGAAAGGAATGACTCCGCGGCCGAAAATGGGCGGCGCTCCGGTCGGGAAGAAAACCTGACCGTTCGTCGTCGAGATGGTGTCCTGCGAGACCCGCAAACCGCCGGTCAGCTGCGTCCCTTCCGCAAGCGCGAAGGTCGCCTGGCCGTAGGCCGCGTAAGTGTTGGTGATGATCGTATAATCCCAGCCGCTCAGGTTCGGGCCGAATACATAGAATTCGAAAGAGTTGGCGTGACTCTGGTACAGACCCCCGAGCAGGCTCAAGCGCGAGCCCGGCGCGTTCGCGACGCGAAGCTCGTTGCTGAACTGATCGATGTCGGTGTCGAACCGGTTTACGAAGCCGGCGACAATCTGCCGCTGGTTCGGGTGGCTAAGGTGTAGATAACCGCCAATATAGGACACCGTAAGATCGCCGGGAGTCCAGTCGACCCTTGCGTTTGCGGTCGTCACGGCAACATTGGTATGCGGATTGTCGAGCCGTGCCCCATTGGGCGGATAGAAAAACGCGGTCGCAGGATCGAAGGGCGGGACCCGGTAAGCGCCGGACTTCAAGGCGGACAGCGGGATAGTCGGCGATTGCTTGAACTTGTCGAACGCATAGGTGGCGCTCAGGAAGACCGACAAGTCCGATCCGGAGGGCTCGAAGAGAGACGACAGCCGAAAGGCCGTCATGTGATCGTTGTACGTGCCGTTGTTGTTGTAAGCTCCATGATAGAAGCCGTTATAGGCCGCCCTAATCGCCCAATCCTTGGTCAGCGGAATGTTCTGCGTCGCCACGGCGTGGATTGTCCCGTAATTGCCTGCCTCCAGGAGGACCGCAGTCTCGAGCTCACGCGTGGGGCGTCTGGTGTTGATGTTCACGACGCCGCCGATCGCCGAGCTTCCATAGAGCGTGCCCTGCGGGCCCGGCAGCACTTCGATACTGGCGACGTCGAACAGCGCCAGCCCGGAACCGTGCTGCGGTATATTGAGGCCGTCCACCACCATGCCTACCGCCTCGGGGATGCGGGCCTGATCGACCTGTTTGCCGATGCCGCGGATGAAGAACTGTGTCGCCGTACTCTCCACATTCGTCTTCACCGATGGGATAAAGGTGCTGAGCCCGCGAATGTCGGTCAGCTGTCGCTTGACGATATCTTCCGAGGTCACCACGGAAATCGCTGCTGGCGTCTTCTGTAGTGATTGCGAACTTTTGAGGGCCGTGACGATGATGTCCTGCGCCGTCCGGCTTTCTCCGGTTTCGGTCGAAGTCGCCGGCTGAGGCAGCGTTTGGGTGTGGGCTGCGGTTGCCATAACCGCCAGCGGAATTGAAACGACTGCGCTCGACACCCGCAGCCCCGTGCGACGCTTAACCGACATCATTTTCCCTCTCCAATGATTATGATTTTTCGTTCACCGCGCCCCTGAATTCTCCTGGTGAGTTCTGCTGCGGACATTCTCCCATGATGATAGGTGAGCGTTGACACGCCCCCGCTTGCGTAAGGCGCATTGGATAGTTAGGCACCTAGGGCCTCGTGACCGGTCGGGATTTGCCTCGTCGCCCTCCTGTCGAGGTCGACTCCGCCGCCCGTCTGGCCCCTCTCTACCTTCTTGCCAGCTGCTTGACAAATGTTATCATAATGTGGGAACACAGTGAGCACAAGCAGGAGGGGACGTGGCGATGAAGATGCGGTCGATCGGAGGCCTGCAGGTCTCGCTGGCGGGGCTCGGCTGCGCCAGTTTCGGCTGGTGGGTCGATGAGCCGCAAACCCAGGCCGTGGTGCACGCCGCGCTGGATGCGGGCGTCAACCTGTTCGACTGCGCCGACGAATATGGCGAAGGCCGCTGCGAAGAATATCTTGGGCGCGCGCTTGGTTCTCGCCGCAACGATGTGAACATCCTCACCAAGTTCGCTGGGGGTACACCGGGAGATGGGACGCGGCCGGGTAGCGCCGCCTGGATCCGGCATTCCTGCGAAAAAAGCCTGGCCCGGCTCAACACGGACCGGATCGATCTTTACTTGATCCATCACCCCGATCCCTTGACCCCGATCGCGGAGACGCTCGAGGCGCTGCGTGACCTCCAGCAGGAGGGCAAAGTGCGTGAAATCGGGTGTTCCAACATGATGCCCGAGGAATTGCAGGAGGCGGCCAGCGCCGCCGCGCAACTGGGCATGACGGGCTTCGCCACGGTCGAGACAAGCTACAGCCTGCTCGACCGGACGGCGGAGACCTCGATGGTGCCGGCTTGCGAGAGGCTCGACGTGCCAATACTCCCCTATTTCCCGCTTGCCTCGGGCATGCTGACGGGGAAGTACCGCCGCGGCGAGGTGGAGAAGCAGGACGGACGCCTGAACAAGGACCTGCTTGGATTGAAGGTGAAGGACTATTTCCCTGCGCTGTTCACCGATCAATGTTTCAATCTGGTGGAATCTCTTGAGAGATACGCGCGAGACCACGGCCACTCGCTGAGCCAACTGGCGCTCGCCTGGGTGGCTTCGCGGCCGTGGGTGGGCAGCGTGATCGCGGGCGCGACATCGTCGCATCAGGTGACGCAGAACGCCGCAGCGGTGCTCGACTGGGAACTTACGCCGGCACAGCAGGCCGAGATCGCGGTGCTGACGACCGCCGATTATGCTTACACATGGATCCACGGGATGCCCGCCTATACGCAACCGCCCCCCGGAACCGTGACCGATGTCGTACCCCGCGTCGACCCGGTGTCGCCCGGCATCGACGCTGCCTTAAGCGGGCATTGACCAGAGCGAGGAGGCATCCGGTGCTACTAGACAGGCCATTCAGTCACTACGGATATGCCGTACCCGACATCGGCCAGGCCGTCCGCCACTGGACGACGCTGCTCGGCGCGGGGCCGTTCTTCCTGATCGAGAACATGCAGTTCGACAGCGTGCTGCATCACGGCCGGACGTGCGTCTTCGATCATTCCGCTGCGTTCGGCCAATGCGGACCGGTCGCGATCGAGCTCATGCAGATCGCGGACATCTCCCCGCCCTCGCTGGCGCAGCGCATCGTCCCCGGCGCCATGCCGGTCCTGAACCACGTCGCCTATCTCAGCCCGGACATCGCCGCCGACAGCGCCGCTCTCGACGAGAAGGGCGCCGAAAAATTCCTCGAGGCCCGGTTCGGCGAGGTCGAGGTACGCGTCCATGATGCCCGTCACCTGATCGGTTGCAACCTGGAGCTCCACCGTCGCGGCGAATTCATCGAAAGCTTCTTCGATGCCGTGAGGCAGGCCTCGGTCGACTGGGACGGCGAAGAACCACTGCGGCTGTTCTCGGACCCGACCTAGCAGCACTCCCCGAATCACCTGCGCGCGGGCGCAGGCGGGGTCATACATGGAAGCGCTTCATCATGCGAACGAGACCGATCGGGACATTACAAGCGTCGTTGGCCGGCCTGGGCTGCGCCAGCTTCGGATGGTGGATCGACGAGGCGCAGTCGCGTGAGGTGGTCCACGCCGCCCTCGACGCGGGCGTCACCTTTTTCGACTGCGCGGACGGCTATGGCGAGGGGCTCTCGGAGGAGTATCTCGGGCGGGCACTGGGTGCCCGCCGCGGCGAGGTGATCCTGGTCACGAAGTTCGCGGGCGCCGTCACGGAGGAAGGAACGCCTCCCGGCAGCGCACGGTGGGTCCGGCGCTCGTGCGAGAACAGCCTGAAGCGGTTGGGGACGGACTGGATCGATCTCTATATGATCCACCATCCAGATCCGACCACCCCGATCAGCGAGACGCTCGAGGCGCTGCAGGCATTGCGGACCGAAGGCAAGATACGCGAGATCGGCTGCTCGAACATGACTCCCGTCGAGGTTAAAGAGGCTGCGGCCGCGGCGGAAACGCTCGGCGTACGTGCGTTCCAGACCGTGGAGTGCGGCTACAGCCTGCTCGACCGCACTGCCGAGAACGAGATGGCGCCTCTGTGCGCGGAATTGGGTATCGCTCTTCTTCCCTACTTCCCCCTGGCCTCGGGAATGCTCACCGGCAAGTACCGGCGCGGCGAGCCAAATCCGCAGTCGGGCAGGATGGAAAAGGACCTCTACGGCGTAAAAGTGCGGGATTTCTTCCCCGGCCTGTTTACGGACGCGTGTTTCGACGTGGTTGAAGCGCTGGATCGCTATGCACGGACACGCGATCGTAGCTTGCGGGAGCTTGCGCTCACCTGGGTAGCCTCGCGGCCATGGGTCGGAAGCGTCATCTCGGGCGCGACGACGCCCGAGCAGGTCAAGCAGAACGTCGCAGCGCTGAGCTGGAACCTCAGCGACACGGAACAGGCGGAGATCGCAGCGCTGACGACCACCGAATATGCCTTCACCTGGCTGTTTGGCGCGCCGGCTTACACTCCGCCGCCGCCCGGCGTCGCGACTGACGCTGCCGCCCGGATCAAGGCCGCGGCGCGCTAGTCACGGCGCGCTCATCCGTCGGCATAGTCGAACGAGACCGATCCCAAGCCGCCAATGCGAGCGACGACCTTGTCGCCAGGCGTCAAGGCGACCATCGGTCCCAACGCCCCCGTCAGCACGACGTCGCCGGCCCTGAGCGGCACCGTGCGGGCAAGCCAGGCCGCTGCCTCCAACGGGTGGCCGAGGCACGATGCCCCTGCCCCGGTGGACACGATCTCACCATTGAGCTCCATCGCCATGCCGCAAGTGTAAAGATCCAGGCCATCGAGGGATTTACGGTCGCTGCCAAGCACGAAGAACGCCGCGGAGCCGTTGTCGGCGATGGTATCGGCCAAACTGATCTTCCAATCGCTGATCCGGCTGTCGACGATCTCGATGGCCGCGACTGCACACCCGGTGGCTGCCGCGACCTCTCCCCTCGTCACCGTTGTACCGTGGATGTCCGCCTTCAGGATCAGCGCGACCTCCGCTTCCGCCTTGGGATGGATGGCACGGCTCGGCTCAAGGCGACCGCCGTCGGTAATCTCCATGTCGTCGAACAGAACGCCGTAGTCGGGTTGATCCACCCCCAATTGCGCCTGCACCGCCTTAGCGGTGAGCCCGATCTTGTGCCCTGTCGGCTGCCGCCCCGCCGCTCGCCAGAAGGCCGTGTTGCATTGCTGCACGGCATAGGCTCCCGCGTCATCGCCCGGCTCTAGGCCGTCGCGTAGCGGCGGTACTGGCCCGGAGCGGTGCGCATCTCGCAAGCGCCGCGCCAGGGCCTCCACGGAAACGAGAGCGGGCATTCAGAGATCGCCGAAGGCGCGAAGGGCAGTACGGGCGAGAGGGTCTCCGGCTTCCTGAACGAAATGGCCCGCGTCCGGGAGCACCAGCGCCTCCGGGCAGCCGCGGATTTGGCGGCGGAGCTGCTCCATAGACCCGCCGTCGGGATGGCGCGCACCATAGGCCATGAACGACGGTCCATCCCATTCCTCTGCCCAGAAGCGTGCGGCCGCCCGGGATTCCACGACGCCCTCCATATCCGGTGAGACCATGGCCAGTTCGGGGAACATGCGCGCACCTGCCTGGTATCGGCGATCCGGGTAGGGAGCGTCATAGGCCGCGACCTCAGCATCGGTGAGTTGCGGCGCGTCACCTCTGATCCAGGTGCCGGCGGGAAGCACCGGCGTGCTTCGGACCAAGTCACGCCAGGCGTAATAATGCGGGCCGAGCGGTTCGCCTGTCGCCAGCAATGTGTTCATCACGAAGAGCCGCTCCAGCCGGCTCCGGAATCCGGGATCGACGGGCAGGGTCAGCCCAAGCGTTCCGCCCCAGTCCTGAACTACCAGGGTGATGCGCTGCAGGTCGAGCCGCTCGACCAGACGCAGGACGAGATCACGGTGGAAGTGGAAGGAGTAAGCAGCGTCCTCGATCGGCTTATCCGAGCGGCCGAAGCCGAAGAAGTCCGGCGCGATCACTCGCGCTCCACTCTCCAGGAATGCCGGGATCATCTTGCGATACAGATAAGACCAGCTGGGCATGCCGTGCAGACAGAGGAATGTTCGTGAGGCAGCAGCGCCGCCCAGGTCGAGATAATGTGCTCGTAGGCCCTCGTAGCCTGGCAGATCGTCGACATAGTGCGGCGGGAACGGGAAGTCAGGCAGATTGGTGAATCGGTCATCGGGTGTTCGTAGGCTCGTGTTCGACATGATCCGCATCCTATTACGCCGGGTGATGGCAAGCTGGTGGAAACCTACGCCGCGCCCCGGCGGGCACCGACGCGATACACCGATTGAGCGTTGTCGGCGCAGAGTCGGCGCAACTCGTCTTCCGAACTGCCCGACAAAATCGTGAGGACGGTATCGAGCCATCCGGCAACCCCGCCGGCGACGTTGTGCACGGGGTAATCGCTGCCGAGAATCACGCGGTCGAACCCGAAAATCTCGACCGCTTCCGCGACATAGGGTGCGAGCACCTTCGCCGGAGGGTCCGATCCCGCGTGGCTCAGCAGGCCGGAAATCTTGCAAAAGACATTGGGGAGAGCAGCCAGGGCACGAAGCTCTCGCCGCCAGTCGTCGAACGGCGTCTCGACGCCGGTCGGCATTCCGAGATGATCGAGCACCAGCGGAGCGTCGCCGCAGGCCCTGGCCAGCGTGACCACCTTGGGCAGGTAACTCGCCGGCGCGCCGATGTCGAAGGACAGGCCCCGACGCCCCACCCGCCGGACGCCATCAATGAAGGCCGGGCTGGTACAGACGTCCGGATCGCTCTGGAACGGAGCGGCTACGATGCGTCGGATGCCCGTGACCTTGCCCGTTTCGAGGAGCGCGTCGAGCTCTTCCTCGACGGCATCTCCACGCTCCACCCGTGCCTGCGCGACGATGGCCCCGAGTGCGGGAAAGCCATCATCATCGGCGTTCGCGGCACAATGGTCGGCCACCCATCGGACTTCGCTCACCGCATCCTCGGGGTGGGCGCCTACCTCGA
Organism: uncultured Sphingomonadaceae bacterium; assembly: GCA_964252145.1. Taxonomy (GTDB): domain Bacteria; phylum Pseudomonadota; class Alphaproteobacteria; order Sphingomonadales; family Sphingomonadaceae; genus JAQGLK01. The sequence goes on along the minus strand of CAXUMU010000013.1, from coordinate 17,056 downwards.
TGAACACGAACTGTTCGACCGTCGTTCCACTCGTCGCCTCGGCATAGTCCTGCAACAGAAACGGGGCCTTGATGTGCGGGACCGCGTCGAGCCAGGGATAGCGCCAGAGTCGCGTATCGTAGAGATGCACGTGCGCATCGATGATGGTCGGCGTCGACTTCATCACGATCCTAGCTGTTCGGCTGTTTGGCACAGAGTGAGCTCATGCGCCCGGCACCACTCGTGTCACTGCGATGAAGCGCCAGTCCTCCAGAGACGCGAGCCGGTGCGGCTCGGCGATTGTTCGGTAATCCTCGCTCTCCACCAAGGTACGGACGGCTTCGATGCTTTCGTACTCGGCTATCGCCACATTGTCCCAATTCTCGTCCGCTGGGCCACACAAGGCGGCGTCGACCTGACCGTAAAAGAACATCTTGAACGTCCCTGGCGCGATCTTGCGCGCCACCTGGTCGACGGCCGGAACGTAGCGCTGGAAGAAGGCTTCTCGACCGCTGCATGGCGTGAAATCCGAGCCAGGGGGGTAGAGCGCCTGATCGCGATAGCGAACCAGGTTCATCATGAACACGGGACCTTTCCCACGCAGTGCCTCCGCGGCAGCCGCGGTGACCTGCGGCGAGATGTCGGTGCTAATCATCGGCGTTCCTCAAAGGTTGCTCGGCACGGTTGTCAGTGGAACTTCGCGGCGAGCCGCACGCCGTAGGTGCGCGGCGGACCCGTATAGACCGCTCCGGCGAAGGGATAGGGCCGCCCCGTCTCTCCGCCGGCCGCCATAACCGCTTCGTTCTCGAGGTTCCGCGCCCAGACGCCGAGCTGGAAGCGCTCGTCCTCCGTCGTGTAGGTGACGCTGACGTCGGTCTTCGTGAACGACTTTTGGTAGAGATTGGACGTGTGGCTGAACGACCCCCAATAGGAGCTGCTGATGTACGTGTCGGCGCGTGCCTCGATCGATCCGCTGCCGACAAGTTCGAACGTGTGCCCCGCGCCCGCGGCGACCGTCCAGCTCGGGGAGAACGGCAGCTGGAACCCGGCGAAGTCCTGCACCAGCCCGCCCGGAAGCGCGGTAGCGAAGGTTTTGAATTCGGCGTTCAGATAACCGACGCTTGAATACAGCTTGGTATGCGCACCCAGGCTGTACGCCGCATCCACCTGCACGCCCCACGATCGTGAACGTGGCGCATTGTACAGCCGCGTGAAACCGGTCGAAACGTCGTTCGCCTGAATGATCTGGTCGCGGTACTTGTACAGAAAACCCTCGGCGTTGAGACGGAGTTGACCGTGCAGTAGCGTGTTCTTCATTCCGACCGTAAAGCCGGTCATCCGCTGCGGCCGCACCGCGCGCGCCGGATTGGGCAGGTTGCCGTCGTAGGTGCCCGGGTTGAAACCGGTCTGGACGGTACCGTACAGCAGCGAGTGCGGTGCCACGTCGAATTCGGCGCCAGCCTTCCAATTCGCCTTTTTCCAGACGCCCTTGAAGTCGAAGCGCTGCTCGCCCCGCGCAAACGTCGGCAGGATGGGGAAGATCGCCGCCGAATTGACGCTTCGCAGCACATCGCGCGACAGCCGCGCGCCCCCAGTAAGGCGCAGCGCATCCGACACCGAATAGGTCAGCTGGCCAAACAACGCGAGCGACGACCATCGATCATTGTTGTCGACGCCGCCCAGATTGGGGCCGAACGTGAAGTCCTGGTGGTCCTTGCTGTGTAGCTGATACAGGCCAGCGAGCCATTTAATCGGACCTCCGCCGTTGCTCGTCAGCCGCAGTTCGTTGCTGTACTGGTTGATCGTGGTGTGCTGGCTGATCACGATGCCGCCTATCGTGCTGACGTTCTCGTTCGGGCCATTGTCAGGGTTCGTTTGACGCAGATAGCCGGGGATGTAGGACAGCGTCGCTCCCCCTAGGTCGTAGGTGACCTCACCATAGACGGCGACGATGCGCTGCCGCGACTTTCCGGGATTGTTGCTGGCGCCGTTCGGGGGATAGATGAACGCGTAGGCCGGATCGAACGCCGGAAAATTGTAGGCACCCGTGCTTGGATACGGACTGTATTGCGCCGGGCTCTGATGATAGACGTCGTAGAAATAGCTGCCGGTCACGAAAATTGACAGCGCGCTTTCGGTCGGCGCGTACAATAGCGATAGGCGAGCGCTCGTCGCGTGGTCGTCATACGTGCCGTTGTTGTTGTAGCCATCGTGATAGGAGCCGTTGAAAGCTCCGCGTACACTAACGTCGGCGCCGAGCGGCGCGTTCACGACCGCTGTCAGGTGCCTGAAATCGTAATTTCCATATTCCGCCAGCGCCGAAGCCTCGAAATCCTTCGTCGGCCGGTTGCTCTTGATGTTGACGACTCCGCCGATCGAACCCGTTCCGTACAAGGTCCCCTGCGGCCCCGGCAGCACCTCGATGCTGGCAAGGTCATAAAGCCCGAGGGCGGTTGCGTGCTGGGGAATGTAGATACCGTCCATCTGCGTACCGACCGCGTCGGGAACCTTGTTCTGATCGACCTGCTTGCCCACCCCACGGATGAATACCTGGGTCGAGGTCGCCTCCACGTTCGTCTTTGTCGAGGGCACGAAGCTCTCGAGCCTGCGGAGATCGAGCACGCCGCGCGTGGCGACTTCAGCGCCGCTGACGACGGTGATGGCGGCCGGCGCGCGCTGTAGCGATTCCGATCGTTTTTGCGCGGTCACGACGATATCCGCCAGGCCGCCGTTATCCGCTGCCTTCGCGTCCGCGCCGGATGCCTGCTGTGCCGCCGCGACCGTCGGCTGCGGCGCGGCATCGGCGGTCTGCGCCACGGCCGGTTCGCACAACAAGCCGGAAAGCACGACCATGGACACCATCGGTCCTCGCAACAAGTGCATAATCTCCTCCCCGAAAACGACGCCGTTCGACGCTCTGACTGCGCGCTAGCGAATTACATACCCAGCGGGCAGCGTCAAGCGGTCTCACAATGTGATAAGACAGGTAGGGGTATTTATGTTCAGCATCGAGACGCTGAGCGCCTGCGTCGCCTTGGCCGTCGTTGACCCAAGCGACAAGGGTTCCTACAATGCGCGAATATACCGTTATCTGCTGTGGTCGCAGGGGGAGAGAGCGTGGGTATCGACATCGCCACTGATCCGAACACGCTGACTTCCTGTGTGATCGTCGCAGCGCCCGCCGCTCAAATCTCCCCCGCCGCCGGACTCGTCCGAGCGGACTGGAATGACGCCCCTTTCCTGAACACCGCCGCGCTTCATCATGCCCTCGACGGGTCGGCGGTGGCCGAGATCGCGTCCTGGACCGGCGATCCGGATGCCGTCCGCGAGCGAATCAACGCGATCGCCGACTGCGTCGGCGGCGCGGTGCCCGGAGCGACGATCACGTCATTTCTAATGCGGCCGGTTCAGGTGACGCGCGGTCCGGCGAGTCCGGAGGAACCGTTCGTACTCGGGATCGACGCGGCAGCCGACCGACCAGCGATGATCGGCGTCTTCGATGCCGCGGGTCGCGGTCGGCCCGCGCTGCTACAATATCTGGAACACGCCGCGGTCCGCCTTGCCGCTAAGCTAGCCGGATGGACGGGCGCGGTCCTATACGCTGCTCAGGATGGGCAGGAGATCATCGAGTATCTGCAATTCGAGAGTTTCGCGGCGCTGGCCGCCGCACGCGACTGCGCGGCCGTCCACGACCACCAGCGAACACTCGTTCAATTCGGAGGCAGCACAGCGAATGTCTATCGCGTCGGGGCAAGTTTCCCAGCGTAACAAACCGGATTCGCGTCGGGTCGACGAGAGACGGGTCAGTCGCGGCGACGTTACGGGCCGGCTCGCCGGCAAGGTCGCGATCGTTACCGGCGTGGGCGCCGGTCAAGGCCGTGAGATCGCGCTGCTGTTCGCGCGGGCAGGTGCGGTGCTGATCGGTTGCGACATCGAGGCCACGGGCCTCGAGCAGACGCGCGCGTGCGCCGCGGTGGAGGGACTCGATCTCGATCTCGCGCTCGTCGACGCCTCGAACTTCGCTGCGGTCGGAGACTGGGTCGCGGGGGGGGCGGCGCGGCACGGCGGCATCGATATCCTGTTCAACAACGCAGCCTCCGCCCACGCCGCCCCGTTCGAGGACATGACGCTGGAACAGTGGCACGATACGCTCCGCCTCGAGCTGGATGTCGTTTTCGCGCCTGCGAAGGCAGTCTGGCCGCACATGATCGCCCGCGGGAGCGGCAGCATCATCAACACCGCGGCGATGGCCGGGCTGCTCGGGTGTGAGGTGCTGGACGGCATCGGCCAGGCAGCTCACGCGGCGGGCAAAGGGGGTGTTCTCTCATTCACCCGACAGCTCGCGGCCGAGGGCGCGCGCCACTGGATCCGGGTCAACGCGATCACACCCGGACCGATCTTGACCGAGGCGGTAGCCGCGCGGCTCGCCGGCGCGCCAGATTATGCGCGCGTGTTCGACGGCGCACCTCTGCTGGCCCGGCCGGGACGGCCGCTTGACGTCGCCTATGCGGGGCTGTTCCTCGCGTCCGACGAGTCCAGCTTCATTACAGGCGCCAATCTGACCGTGGATGGCGGCACATCGTGCAAGATCGGCGCCTCGTTCCGCTGAACCTGCTCGCGTCAGAGGCTGAGCGTTTCCCGGAGCAGATCGACCGTCATCCGCCAGGAGCGCGCGTCGGCCCGGGCGTCGTAACGCGCGAATTCGGGACGCCCCAGGCGCGCCGCGTTGCGATCGGTGTAAGCATGAAGCACGCCGCCGAAGAGCACCATTTGCCAGTCGACGTTGCCGCCGCGGCACATCGCCTTGAACGCGTCGCGTTGTGCCGGCGGGATCGCAGGGTCGTCGGCGCCGATCAGCGCCAACACCGCGCCCTTTATAGCGCCCGCGTCCTGCGGCGATGTCACGGCCAAGCCACTATGGAACCCGACGCTGGCGCGAAGGTCCGCGCCCGCCAGTGCAAGCTCGAACGCCATGGTGCCGCCGAGGCAGAAGCCCATGGCCGCAACCCGCGATGAATCCACCTGCGGCATTGCCGCGAAGGCCGCCAGCGCGGGCACGGTGCGGGCCCTGACCCGGCTCGCTTCAGAGCGCAGGGGCGCAATCGCGGCCATCACCTCCTCCATCGTCGCAATGCGCTGCCGGTTTCCATGGAGGTCACATACGAAGCTGGCCACCCCAAGCTCGGCTGTCAGCCGCTCGGCCCGCTCGATCGCATGATCGCCATAGCCGCCGGCGTCGGGGAAAACGAGGACGCCGGGTGCCGGATCGTCGCCTATCCAGGCGAGCCGACCGATCATCGCCAGCCCATCGGCCTCGTATGGCACATCTTGCGTCCGCATTATCGTCCTTCCGTTCAAACCCATTGAGTTGCCGTATCGGCGGCGTCCGGGCTCAACGTGCCTCGCATAGTTGCGCCTGTTCCCAAGCTAGCGCGGCCAGATCGGGAAAAGCCTCGGCCCGTTCGTGCGCCTCTGCCGACACCGCACTTCCCCGCGCGAGCCGACCCTTGATGCCGTGGAAGATTGCCGCCATGCGAAAGAAGTTGAACGCCATGGCAAAATCGTAGCCGTCCAGCCGGTTGCGGCCGGTACGCCGACAGTATGCGTCTACGTAGGCCGCTTCGGACGGGATGCCGAGCGAACCGAGATCGGCACCGGCGAGCCCCGCCACGAAGCGCGGCGGCATCCGGTACATCATGGCATGATAGACGAAGTCCGCCAGCGGATGGCCGAGCGTGGACAGTTCCCAATCGAGCACGGCAAGGATGCGTGGTTCGGTGGGGTGGAAGACCAGGTTGTCGCACCGGAAGTCGCCATGGACGATCGCCGCCTGGTCTCCTGCCGGGATGTGGCGGGGCAGCCATTCGACCAGCCGATCCATGTTCGGGTCGCGCCCAGCGTCGGCGTCGGCGAGATATTGGCGGGACCAGCGCGCGATCTGGCGTTCGAAATAATTTCCCGGGCGGCCAAAGTCGGCAAGTCCGATTGTGACCGGATCGATCCGGTGAAGGTCCGCGATGACGCGATTCATCGCGTCGAAATAGGCGGGACGATCCGTCGCGGGTACGTCCGGGAAGGTAGCGTCCCAAACGATCCGTCCCGCCACCAATTCCATGATGTAGAAGGACGTTCCGATCACACCCTCGTCGGTGCACAGACCATGAACCTGGGCTACGGGAAATCCGGCGCGGCCGAGCGCCATCAGGACGCGTGCCTCCCGCTCGATCGCGTGCGCGCCTTTGAGAAGCGGCCCCGGAGGCTTGCGCCTGAGCACGAACGCGCCGCCCAGCGTGGCCAGCTGGTAGGTCGGGTTGGACTGGCCGCCGCGGAATTGGGTTACCGCCAGGCCGCCCGCATAGCCATCGACATGGGCGCGCATCCAGAGATCGAGCGCGCCCGTATCGAAGCCGTAGCCGTCGCGGACCGGCCCGGCGCCGTTCTCGGCTGGAGCAGGCACAGCCCGTCGTCAGGCTGCGACGGGCTGTAGCTCGTAGCGATCGCCAAAGTCGAAGATGTCGTCGTGCAGGAAGCCCGGCGAGAACTCAATCTCCCACCAGTTCGAATCGAGATCCTGCAGGTAAAAGCTGTAGACGCCGTGCCGCATCATCGGCTCCTTGAGCTGCCGGATGCCCAGCTCGTCCTGGCGGGCGGCGAGCGCCGCATAGGCCTCGTCTACGGCCTCCTGCGATGCTAAATCGAGCCCCCAATGCTGCAGGATCTCGGCTTCGTGCGCGGAGTCGCCGACCTCGACCACAGTGATGTGGAACTTGGTGCCGCAACGGACGATCATCGAACTCGGCGAATGTACCACGCATTCGAGGCCGAGCGCCTTCTCGTAAAATTGCTTGGAGCTATGCAGATTGCGGCACTCGAGCGTGCCGTGCGAAATTACATAAGGTTTGACAATCGAGTCGGTCTGCGGAGTGTCGACGATGAAGTCGCCGGCCAGTTCGCGAAGGTGGCTCATGCGCTGTCTCCTGGTGCTTGAGTGAGGCGGCCGTTCAGGCGGGACTTGCAACCGCGGCGGCGCGATCGGCGGCCGTCAGGAACTCGTCCGAGTGAAAGTAGATCGGGGCGCGGGACCCCAGCGCTTCGAACCGGGCGCGCGCCGCCGCGACCATCGCCGGCGATCCGCACGCATAAACCTCGAGTGCGGACAGGTCGGGTAAATCGGCGAGCACGCGATCCTGTACATAACCGGTCGCGCCGTCCCAGGCGCAAGCCTTGCTCGGCTGCGATAGCACGGGCACGAAGCGCAACGAAGGATGTTCCGCCGCCCAGCGTTCGGCTAACTCCATCATGTAAAGATCCTCGCGCCGCCGACCGCCCCAGTAAAGATGGATTGTGCGCCCCTGGATACGCCCTGCGTCGGCCTCCTGCTCGATCATTGCCTTGAGCGGTGCGAAGCCGGTTCCGGTGGCGATCAACAGGAGCGGATTCGTCGTGCCCGGCTTCAACAAGAAGGTGCCGAGCGGCACGTCGACCCGCAGTAGCGCCCCGATCTTCCGCTCTGCGAACAATTTGTCCGTAAACAGGCCGCCGGGGAGATGGCGGATGTGGAGATCGAGCAATGTCATGCCCTGCGGCGCGCAGGCGCTGGCGATGGAATATTCCCGCCGCGCCCCGTCCGACAATTCGATCGAGAGATGTTGTCCCGGGAAGTACCGCAAATTCTCGTTCATGGGAAAGCGCAGCGTGACCCGGAGAACATCGGGGGCGAGCGCCTCCAGCGCCACGATCTTGCAGGGTGACCGGCGTGGCGCGATATGCGCGACGCCGACGATCTCGTCGGTCTCCACGACGAGGTCGCTCACGGCATGCGCTTGGCACAGCAGCGCCAAGCCTTCTTCGCGCTCTGCTAAGGAGAGATAGTGCGACTTGACCTCGACCGGATAGACGACTTCCCCCGATAGGATGCGCGACTTGCAGGTGCGGCAGAAGCCCGAGCGGCAATTGTAGGGCAGCATATAGCCGGCGTTGAGGCCGGCAGTCAGAACCGCCTCGTCCGAGGCGCAGCTGAACTCGTGCCCGGAACCACTCAGCGTTACTGCGAAAGCGTTCGTTGCGGCAGCCGCCGGTTCCGACTCGAGCTGTGACGCCACGCTACTCTCCCATGCCGACGCGGGCGGCACCGAGCGTGCCTCTCACGCGCCGCGCCGAAAGCCCGCTCCGCCCTGGACCTGCCTGAGCGCCGGGGCTTTGTACCACTCGATGGTGCATGGCAACGGCTCTCCCTGAACTCAGTTGTAGTTTTCAGATCGTGAGAATCGCCTTAAGCCTGTCGGGCGCTGGTGGCAAGAGGCTCGTGGTCCGCTGCGCTCAGCACCTGCACCGCGCCGCGTTGGACGCCCTCTCAGCAGGGTTGCCGGGATGTCCAGTCCCGCTTGATCTTCTTGGCCAGTGACCATTTGTGTACTTCCGTGGGTCCGTCGTAGATCCGGAACGCGCGAATCTCCCGAAACGCTTGCGCGACGATTGTATCGTCCGACACCCCCGTTCCACCCATCACCTGCACGCAGCGATCGGCGACGCGCATCAGGCTTTCGGACACGGCGACCTTCGCCATCGAGCTTTCCGCCGTGCCGAGCTCGCCCGTGTCGAGAACACCGGCACACCATTCGATCATCAGCTCGGACTGTTTCAGCTCGATCAGGTTGTCGGCCAGCATGAAGCCGACGCCCTCGTGATCGATCAGCGCCCTGCCGAATGCTTGGCGGCGATTGGCGTAATCGGTCGCGATCTCCTGCGCGCGCGTGGCGAGCCCTAACCAGCGCATGCAATGCGAAAGCCTTGCCGGGCTCAAGCGGACCTGCGCGAAGGAAAAGCCTTCGCCAGGAGCGCCCAGCATCTGGTCGGCGGACACGCGAAGGTCGGCGATGGTCACCACCGCATGGCCACCGGGCATGGAGCTGTCGATCGTGTCGAGCAGCCGTTCGATGCGAACCGCGGGGTCGGGCAGGTCGACCAGGAACAGGCACGCGCCTTCGGTCGCCCGCGCCATGACGATGCCGACCCGCGCGCCGTCGATGCCGGTGATGAACTTTTTGCGGCCGTTGATCACCCAGTGGTTGCCGTCGAGCATGCACGTCGTCGCAAGCATAGAGGGGTCAGACCCGGCGCCGTTCTCCTCGGCAGGCTCGGTCATCAGGAAAGCGGAGCGGGCCTGGCCCGCAACCAGCGGCGCCAGAAAACGTGTCTTTTGCTCCGCGCTCGCCGCCTTGCCGAGCAGGTACATATTGCCTTCGTCGGGCGCGGCGGTGTTGCACGCCACCGGCCCGAGCGGGGAAAGCCCCGTGGCCCGCAGCACCAGCGCGGTGCCGCGCTGCGAGAGGTGAGCGCCGTCAGCCATGATGTGGGGCGTCAGCACGCCCGCCTCGCGCGCCAGCGTGCGCAGCTCAGAGACCAGATCGTCGGTCGGTCCATGGCCACCGTTGCGGGCGTCCCGCTCGAAGCGGACCACCTGCTCGCGAACGAAGCGCTCCACCCGCTCGGCGATGGATAGTGGGTCGCAGCCGGCCCCCGACTCCGTCGCGGTCACAGCGAGCTCACCAGATGGCCACCATCGACGGCCAGAACCGCGCCGGTCATGTATCGCGACGCATCCGACGCAAGGAGGAGCAACGGCCCGTCGAGATCGTCGGGGCGCCCCAGCCGCCGCTGCGGGACGCGGGCGATCAAACGTCGTCCCGCCTCGCTACCCCAGAACACGCGGTTGAGTTCGGTGTCGATATAGCCGGGCGCGAGCGCATTGACCCGGATGTCGAACCGCGCCCACTCGAGCGCGAGCTGCTTGGTCAGCTGGATCACACCGGCCTTGGAGACCGCATAGGGCAGGACGCCACCGGCCTGGCGCAGCCCCAGGATCGACGCGATGTTGATCATGGAACCGCCGCAGCCGCGATCGCGCATCCGGCGGCCTACCGCCTGCGCGACCAGGAACATGCCTTTCAGGTTGGTGTCCATCACCGCATCCCAATCATCCTCCGTCTGATCGAACGCGGCTGCCTCGCGCACCACGCCCGCATTGTTGACGAGGATGTCGACATCACCGATCGTCGTCAGCGCAGCCTCGACCGAGGCCGCAGCGCTCACATCTATCGCCACAGCGGCGCAGGACGCACCGTCGTTCCGCAGCTGTTCTGCTATCGCGTCCAGGGCGGCGACGCGACGCGCGGTCAGCGTGACATGACAGCCTTCGCGCGCTAGCACCGCGGCGAAATGCGCACCCAGGCCGCTCGAGGCGCCGGTAATCAGCGCTCGTCGACCAAGCAATGCGCCGGCGGCGGGGACCCCCGCCCAGCCATTGCGTCGCTCAGGCAAGGACAGGCTCGAGCGCGTCCTGATCGGGAATGAGTAGCTGCTCCTTCGCCAAGGTCGTGGTGCCCGCCGCCTGCTCCTCCTTGATCAGCGTGGCCAGCAGGCGACGGGCCCTCAGCGGCGCGTCGTCTACCTTGAGCGCGATCTGCGGCACCGAGGCCCGCGCGTCGTACATCTGCGCCTGCTGCATCTCGAGCATCGCCTTGTCCTCGTCGAACGTCCGGCGAAGCCCGTCCGCGATGGCATCGGTGAGCGCCGCTTCGTCGTGCCGGAAGTTACGGCTGTGGGACCAGAAATAGTGCGTCGACCGCTCGGTCTCCGGGGTAAGCAGATGGAGGACCCGCGTGACAAAGGTCTGCTCCCGCCCGGCTCCCACCGGCCGTGCGCCGACATCGGTCATGTTGACGCCCGGCGCCGTCCAGATCGCCGTTTGCCAACGGTCGATGCGCCCATTGCTACCCATCATCAGGCGAAAGAAGGGGGGTGGGATGATGCCCGGCATATCACGGTGGCAGCGGACCAGTCGCCCGCCTTCGGTCTGGATTCTAACCGAAAAGGAAGCGATCGTCTCCTCTTCCTCGTTCCCGATGCTGTCCGCATGGATATAGTTCTCGTGCGACAGATCGAGGAGATTGTCGGTCAGCAGGCGGTAGTCGGCCGCTACATGGGTGTAACCCGTAGCCGGCGTCCAGCTGTCGAGCGCCGGCCAGGGAACATGCGGCACGAGCGCTGCGTCGGCGAGCGCGGGCTCCCCCATCCAGATCCAGACATGTCCGTGCCGCTCGGTCGTGGGGAAGGTCCGGGCGCACGCGCTGGACGGAATGCTCGCCTGCCCAGGTATTTCGACGCAGCGCCCGTCGGGGCCGAATACCATCCCGTGGTAACCGCAGCGCACCGCGTCGCCGACAAGGGTTCCCGCCGAGAGCGGCACGAGGCGGTGGGGGCAACGGTCGAGAAAGGCGACCGGGCTGCCGCCCGCCGTCCTGTACAGCAAGACGGGCTGGTCGAGGATCCGCCGCGTCAGCATCGCCCCGCTCAAAATCTCGGACGGCCATGCCGCCACATACCAGCAGTTGGTTAGGAACATGGTTTAGCCTCTTCGCGCCGCGGTCATCGCGGCCTCGACCCGCGACCGCCTGCCCGTCCTTATGTTACCGCAATGTGAGAATCACCGTAGCGCTTCCGGCTGTGTCTTAGCAAGCACAAAGCACCGCGACTATCGGGTCTGCGCACAGGCGCGCGCGGAGCTTCAGAGGGCGCGGGATAAGGTCGCGTGCAGGTCGCGCTCGATCTCCAAGGTCGCCGCGCGCAGGCTTTGCAGAAGGCGTTCGATGAGTGCCCCGTCGAAGTTCGCTCGCGGACCCGCGATGCTGAGGCTGCCCAAGACCGACCCTTCGAGGAGAACGGGTGCCGAAAGACCCCGATTGCCACGGTCGACCTCGCCAAGGGTCGCAAGGGCGACGCGCTCACGCACATCGGCCAGATGAGCGCGGGCCTCGGGCCATGTCGCGCCGATCTTCAGACTCAAAAAGACATCGGCGTGCTTGGTATAGATGGCCTGCATCCGTCGTGGCGGCAGATTGGCCAGAATGACCCGCGACGCGGCACCGGCGATCAGCGGCATCAACCGGCCGCGCTCGTAACTGAGCGCGAACGGCGGATTACCCTCCGACGCCTGGGCAACGCACATGACTTCGTCATCGAACAACCGGCAGAGGAAGACGACGCCTTTGCCGGCTACCTCACGCGCCAGGATGTCCAACCGCGACCGCGCCGCCAAGACCAGAGGATCCGTCAAGCGCAATTGACGATCGTAGCGGATGATCGTGGGGCCGAGAATGTAGCGTCCCCCGCCGAACGTACCGAGCAGGCCGCTCCTGACCAGGCTTTTGAAATACCGATACATGGTGCTGGTTGGCGTCTTCAATGCGTTAGCCGCTTGTTCGACGGTCCAGTCCGGGCGATCGCGCGTGAATAGATCGAGAACCGAAAAAATGCGGTCGGCGGTCGTGGAGTCCGGCCTCTTTGTCATGAAGCGATAACTGGCACGGATCGTCTCACGTCACAAGCGTGCGGACCAAAGCCTTTGGGCGGCCCCGACTACCGCGCTGGTGACGATCAGCGACGTCGCCGGTCAGCGCGCGGTGACGCCGCCGTCGATCGCCAGCTCGGCACCGGTCACGAACTTGGCCTCGTCCGAGCAGAGGTAGACAGCCGCCCAGGCGACGTCGTCGGGATCTCCGACGCGGCCGAGGGGAATTTGCCGTGCGAGCTTGGCAAGCGTCGCCGCCCGGTCTGAGCCACCGAGTCCACTCAGCAGCGGCGTGTCGATAAAGGTCGGGTGCAACGAGTTGCAGGTGATCGCATACCCCTCGCGCGCGCAAAAGAGAGCGACCGACTTGGTGAGATGACGAACGGCCGCCTTGGACGAGTTGTAGCTGGCGAGGTTCGCCGCCGCGACCAGCCCCGAGACCGACGAAAGATTGAGAATGCTGCCTTTGCCGTGATCGGCAATAGTCTCGGCGATTAGGGGAACAGCTTGCCGGCATCCCAGGAACACACCGTCCAGATTGACCGCATGGGAATGCCGCCATTCGTCAAGCGAGGTGTCCACCACCGTTCCCGGTACGCAGATGCCGGCATTGTTGACCAGGATATGGAGCCCGCCGAGCCGCTCGCGAGCTACTTTCGCGGCGGCTGCCCAGCTATCGGGCTCGACGACGTCGAGCATCGCAGCATGCGCGTGTTCACCCATCGAAGCGGCGTGCTCCGCGACCTTCGCACCGTCTCGGTCCGTGAGGAGCACATGGGCTCCCTCTTGGATGAAGCGTCTGGCGATAGCCAAGCCCAGTCCCGAGGCGGCGCCGGTGACCAATGCGGCCTTCCCGGCAAGCCGGCCGACCCTGGCGGTCGGTGCTTCCGGCGCGCTCATGCCGTGAGCAGCACCGATTGCCTGACCTCGCTCCGCCCAGGAGTGGCCTCCGCATAGTCGGCGAGCATGCGCGCGATAAGAGGCCGGTAGATAGCGACGGATCTGTCCTTGATGTGGCCATAGCCCTTTACCGTCAAAGGCAGCTCCGCGACCGTGACGGCAGCAGCATGATTGGCGTCGCTCAGGCCCGCCGTCAGCTGGTCCAGGGCGGCCTCGAACTCCACGATCAAGGCGCGCTCCATCCGCCGCTCGGCAGTGCGACCGAACGGATCGGCCCAGGTGCCGCGCAGCCCGCGTAGTCGGGCAAGCACCCGGAAGGCCGGCAGCATCCAAGGACCGAACGCGCGTTTGCGCGGGTGGCCACTCGCCGGGTCGCGCCTCGGGAGAACCGGCGGAGCGAGATGAAAGGTTAGGCGCAGGTCGCCATCGAAGGTCTCGCGCAGCTGCCGTTCGAAACTGCCGTCGGTATACAGTCGCGCGACCTCATACTCGTCCTTATAGGCCATTAACCTGAACATGGACTTCGCCGCGGCGGTGGTCAGCGCGTCTTTGTCGCCCACGGCCCCCTCGGCGTGCCGTACCTTGTCGACCGCATCGCGATAGCGTTGCGCATAGGCCTTGTTCTGGTAGTTCGTAAGGAACGCGGCGCGTTTCTCGACCAGCGAGGCCAGATCGTCCGGCTTTGGGCCTGGCGCGGTTCCGGCCCTGAGCACCCGGTCCGGGTCGACGGCCAGGAGCCTGCCGAGGTGAAAGGCGCGCCGGTTCATGGCAACGGCCGCGCCATTGATCTCGATAGCTGCGCCGATAGCTTCGGCCGAAGCCGGGATCAGCCCGCGCTGATAGGCATAGCCCACCATCATCAGGTTGGATCCGATGGCGTCCCCCAAGATGCGCGAGGCGATCTCGCCGAACGGGTATTCGTCGACCCGACCCTCACCGGCGCGATCGCGGAGCCTGCGCTTGAGCACCGCGCGATTCACCGGTGCGCCCGAGCGGATGAACTCGCCGGTTATGGCGACATCGCCATTCGCGATCACATGCGTGTGCCCGCGCCGAACCGAGGCAAGGAGGTCGGGCGCGTTCGCGACGACCTGATCACAGGCGAGCACGAGGTCGGCACCGTTCTGAGTGATCTTGAGCGCCTTGATGCGATTGACGTCGTTCGCGATGTGGATCGAGCTCTGCACCGCGCCGCCTTTCTGCGCCATGCCGACTTCGTCGAGGACGGCTGCGGCGCGGCCGGACAGGTGCGCGGCCGTGGTAAGCAGGGCGCCGATCGTGACCACGCCGGTGCCGCCGATGCCGGCGACCACGATACGGTGGTGCTCGTCAACCGCGGGCAACGCCGGGTCCGGCAATTCCTCGTCGAACAGATCGGAACCGGTGATGGCGGCGGCCTTCTTCGGCGTTCCTCCCTGCACGGTGACGAACGACGGGCAAAATCCGTCGCGGCAGCTTAGATCCTTGTTGCACGTTGACTGGTTGATCCGCCGCTTGCTACCGAATGGCGTATCCACCGGTTCCACCGACAGGCAGTTCGATTTGATCGAGCAATCGCCACACCCCTCGCAGACCAGCTCGTTGATGATGACGCGCCGGTCGGGATCGACCATCGTGCCGCGCTTGCGCTGTCGCCGCAATTCCGTGGCGCACATCTGATCATATATGAGCACACTGACACCGGGAACCTCGCGCAGCTCGCGTTGGACCTGATCAAGATCCTCGCGTGGGTCAACTGGGATCGTGACCCGGTAGCTGTCGGTGGAATATTTCGCGACATCGTCCGTGACGATTCGGATCGTCCGCACGCCTTCCGAGCGGAGCTGATCGACGAGCAGGGGCACGGTAAGCACCCCGTCGACACGCTGCCCGCCCGTCATGGCGACGGCATCGTTGTACAGGATCTTGTATGTCATGTTCGCGCCGGCCGCGACCGCCTGCCGGATCGCCAAGCTGCCCGAATGGAAGTACGTTCCGTCGCCGATGTTGGCGAAAACGTGCTTCTCTCGCGTGAACGGAGACAGGCCCGTCCACTGGATCCCCTCGCCTCCCATCTGCGCCCAGACCGCAGTGTCGTCGGCGATCCACACCGCCATGCTATGACAACCAATTCCGGCCGAGGCGCGGCTGCCTTCGGGAAGGGCCGTCGACCGGTTGTGCGGACAGCCTGAGCAGAAATGTGGTCGCCGAGCGACAGGTGACGCTAGCGCGTTGCGGCTTTGGAACTGAACGTCCAATTCCACACTGCGCGCCGCGAGCCTCGCATCACCCGTCTCGCGGGCGATGATCGCGGCGAGCCGCGCGGCGACGAGATCGGGTGAGAGCACACCATCGTCGGGTAGGAAGGCCTGGCCGTTGACGGACACCCGCTCTACCCGCGGCGCCCCAGGCGAACCGAACAGGATGGAACGCGCTTGTGTCTCGATGAATGGACCCTTCTCCTCGACCACGACGATCAGGTCGAGGTCCCGGGCGAAGTCGGTGAGACCCTCCGGCTCAACGGGCCAGATCAGCGCGGGCTTGTAGAGCGCAACCCCAAGGTCTTGCATCCGATCTTCGTCCAGACCGAGGAGAGTGAGCGCCTCGCCCACATCGCTCCAAGCCTTGCCGGCTGCCATCACCCCGATCCGGGCTCCCGGCTGCTTAAATTCGATTCGGTCAAGACGGTTGGCGCGGACATAGCGCTGGACGGCGGCGAGCCGATAGCGATGTTGCCGAAACTCCATCTCGGCGAGCGTATCCGGCCAGCGGATGTTCAACCCGTCCGCGGGCTGCTCGATCTCCGGCTCGATCGGCGTGGCCGCAGCCTCGGCGTCGAGGTCGATCGTCTGGGTGCTGTCAGCGACGTCAGGCACGATCTTGAGCGCCAGCCAGGACCCGGTGAGCCGTGACGCGGCGAACCCGTGCAGGCCGAAGCGAACGACCTCCCCCGGATCGCTGGGGAACAGCAACGGGATGTTCAGCGCCGCACATATGCCGTTGCTGTTCACTACCAAGGAGGACGATTTCCCTTGGTGGTCGTCGCCCACCGCCATGACGACGCCGCCGAAGCGCGACGTGCCGGCATAATTGGCATGCCGAAGCGCATCGGACGCCCGATCCACGCCCGGACCCTTGCCGTACCAGAGGCTGAAGATGCCCTGGACCTCCGCTCCGTCAGTCATCGCGATGTGCTGGGTGCCACCGATCGCGGTCGCCGCCATCTCTTCGTTGACGGCGGGCCGCACGACGATCCGGCGTGCTTCCAATAGGTCGGGTACGGTCGCGAAGGCGCTATCGAGCGTGCCGAGCGGCGAGCCGCGATAGCCGGACACGAACCCGCCCGTGTTGATGCCCGCCGCCCGGTCGCGATCGGCTTGCACCAGCGTGAGCCGCACGAGCGCCTGCACACCGGTGATCAGCACGCCGCCCGAGCGTTCCAAATATTTGCTGCGAAGATAGTCCGGCTTGCCGTTCAACACGCAATGTCCTCAGCTGGCGGGTTCGCGCCCGGGCGCGCCTCCGATCCGATTGCGACTGAGCCAGAGCGTAGACGCTCGCTCCCAATCTCACAATGCAAGAATAGCTGCTTCCTGCCGGTTTGGCAATCCTGGAACGGCGGAACGCTCCGGATCGGCGCTACGGAGCGAGGATGCGGCGGTCGATCTCTGCCACTGACCTCACGCCCGTCAGCGCCATGCCGACCCGCAACTCGGCGGCGATGAGCGCGAGTATGCGACCGACGCCGGCTTCGCCCGCCCCCGCCAAGGCATAGGCCCAGGCCCGCCCCAACAAGACGCCCTTAGCGCCCAGGGCGAGAAGGCGCAGGACGTCCAGACCCGACCGAAC
>CAXUMU010000012.1:0-30452 GCA_964252145.1 uncultured Sphingomonadaceae bacterium | reverse complement strand
CGGCGAGATCGTGGTGACGGCCGAGCGCCGCACCGAGAACCTGCAGAAGGTGCCGATCGCCGCCACCGCGCTGAACTCGGCCGAGCTCGCCGCCAAGGCGGTCACGCGGCTGGCAGACGTGCAATCCGCCGCGCCGTCGCTGTCGATCACCGACGCGGGCATCACCCAGGCGGTCAACATCCGCGGCATCGGCCTGGCGAGCAACTCGCCCAACGTGACCGCCGGCGTC
This sequence comes from uncultured Sphingomonadaceae bacterium, assembly GCA_964252145.1. Taxonomy (GTDB): domain Bacteria; phylum Pseudomonadota; class Alphaproteobacteria; order Sphingomonadales; family Sphingomonadaceae; genus JAQGLK01. Next base: position 30,223 of record CAXUMU010000012.1, on the reverse strand, counting down.
GCGACCTATGTCGATGGCTTGTTCCAGCCGCCGATCGTGCAGGCGAACAGCTTCTACGATCTGGCGAGCGTGGAGGTGCTGCGCGGGCCGCAGGGCACGCTGGTGGGCAGCAATTCCACCGGCGGCGCGATCTTCATCAACTCGCAGAACCCCGTGCTCGGCAAGGTCGAGGGCTATGGCGAACTGGGCGGCGGCAATCGCGGCAACTTCGCCGCCGAGGGCGCGCTCAACGTGCCGGTGGCGGACACGCTGGCGGTGCGCGCTGCCGGCTTCTACCGTCGGCACGACAGCTATTATAGCGATGTCGGCCCGTTCGATAGCCACGCGGGCAAGCTCGACGAGAAGGGCGGCCGGGTCAGCGCGATGTGGCAGCCGGGATCGTTCCGCGCGCTGCTGAAGGTGCAGATCAACGACCGCGACATCGGCGGCTATGCCTACCGCCCGATCCTGGGGACCGAGTTCGCCGCCTACCGCGTCGGCGACATCCGCACGCTCAGCTTCGACGAGCCGGTCGCGATCCGCGAGCGCGCGTTCATCGCCAGCCTGGAGCTGCGCCAGGAATTCTCCGGCGGCACCGTGCTGCGCTCGATCAGCGGCTACCAGTATAAGCGCATCAACGGACTGGTCGATATCGACGGATCGCAGGCGCCGGTGACCGCGGGCGGACAGATCAGCCAGGACTATTTCGCCGGCGAGAAGCAATATTCGCAGGAGATCAACCTGATCTCGCCGACAGGCGGCACGTTCGACTGGATCGTGGGCGGCTATTTCCAGCGCAACAACATCCGCGTGCGGATCTATCAGCGTCAGGCCGGCTTCCCGACCGACATCCGCCCGGACAATGAGCGCACCACCACCGGGGTATTCGCGCAGGGAAGCTACAAGATCGTGCCCGACGTGCAGCTCCAGCTGGGCGCGCGCTACTCGCACTACAAGGCGACCGGGACGGGCGACGTGCGGATCGGCGACGGCATCCCGGGATTTCCGGCGGACGGCCTGCCGGTGAGCGATCTGTCGGGCGCGCACAAGGACGGCCGCGTCACCGACAAGGCCGCGATCAACTGGACGGTCGATCCCGACAATCTGGTCTACGCCTTCGCCGCGCGCGGCTACAAGCCGGGCGGGTTCAACTCGCGCACGTCCGAGTTCCGGCCCGAGACGGTGTGGAATTACGAGCTGGGCTGGAAATCGAGCTTCCTCGACCGCCATCTGCGCACGCAGATCGACGCCTTCTACAACCGCTATTCCGATTTCCAGTTCGAGGTGGTCGAGCCGTCGACCGGCTTCTCCGGTGTGGAGAACATCTCCAGGGGCAGGATCAAGGGGATCGAGGCGCAGGTGCAGGGCAAGTTCGGCGGCTTCGGCTTCGACGGCAGCCTGTCCTACGTCCACTCGCCCTCGCCGGGCTCACCTTCGTCAATACGCGGCTGATCCCGTCCGGGGCGCTGGGGCCGCAATGCCCGCCGGGCGTCCCGTCCAATCCGACCTGCTTCGACTATAGCGTCGCGACGATCACCACCGACGGCGGCCCGAACCTCTATTCGCCCAAATGGACTTACAATGTCGGCGCCGAATATGCGCTGGCGCTGGGCGGGGAGACGACGCTCACGCCACGGGTCAATTATGCCTATGTCGGGCGCCGCTACACCTATCTCGCTTACTCTCCCGTATCGGACAGGATCGACAGCTACGGCGTGCTGACCGCGCTGCTCACGCTGCGACGCGCGAACTGGCATGTCGAGGCGTACGGCACCAACCTCGCCAACAAGCGCTACGTCTCCGGGCAGTACGGCCTGAACGAGTTCTACGGCGCACCACGCGAGTTCGGCGTTCGCGCCGGGCTGCGCTTCTGAGTTCGGCCGTGGTGCGCAATGCGTATCTGCGCGCGATCGCAACGCTCCTCGCGAGCCTGTTCCTGGCGGCAGCGGCTGCCGCGCAGGTGCCCGGCGTGCGGCATGCGCCGTTCTGGGGCAAGCGCCTGACCGGCTATCTGACGACGCGCGACGGCACGGCGCTGCGCTACAGCGTGCTGCTGCCCAGGGGCAAAGGCCCGTTTCCGGCGATCTTGAACTATAGCGGATACGATCCGGGCGCAATCGGCGGCGCGGCTTATCTGCGCGACGACACCGCGATGTCGGTCAACCTCGATCGCACGCTGGTGGAGCATGGCTATGCCGTGTTCGGCGTCAACGCGCGCGGCACCGCCTGCTCGGAGGGCGTGTTCGACTTCCTCGGCCGCGACTATGGCCGCGACGGGCGCGACGCGGTGGAGTTCGCCGCCGCGCAGCCCTGGTCGACCGGGTCGGTCGGCATGGCCAACTGGTCGTGGGCAGGCATGTCGCAGATCGCGACCGCGTCAGAGCGGCCGCCGCACCTGAAGGCGATCGCGCCCGGCATGGTGCTGGGCGATGCGCGGCTGGACAGCTGGTTCCCGGGCGGCGTGCCGGCACCGCAATTCGTCTCCGGCTGGTGGGACTATCTCCATTCGCGCTGGGAGTCCGCGCGGCAGAGCGCGCAGGCCGAGGGCGACCCCGCGCTGCGTGGCGCAGATCAGGCTGAACCTGGCGACGGCCGAGCCGCACAACCTCTCCAACATCCTCATCCAGCATCCGCTGCGCGACGCCTTCATCGAGGTGCGCCACCTCGCCGCGCGGACCGCCGGCATCCAGGTGCCGGTGCTGTCGATAGAGGCATTCCAGGACGAGGCGGTGACGTCGCGCGAGGGCTGGTATCAGGATATGCTGGATCCCGAGAAGCTGTGGTTCGTCCAGACGAACGGCGGTCACGACCTCTACGAGTCGACCCGCTTTCGCGAGATGCTGCTCCGCTACTTCGACCGCTTCGTGAAGGGCGAGGATAACGGCTTCGACAAGGGGCCGCACGTGCAGGTCTGGATCGAAAGCACGTCGTCGGGCGACGGGCATGCGGCGCAGGAGAATGTGCGGCCGGGATTCACCGTCAGCGGCCCGCGCTACCCGATCGCCGCCGCCCCGAAACGCTTCGCGCTGACGGGCGGCGGCGGCCTGCTTGAGCACGGCGCGGGCGCCGGTGGGCCGGACGAATATGCCTACCCGCTTCCCGGCCCCGCGGTGGATGCGGACGAGGACGGCGATCGCTGGGGGGCGCTCCCCGCCTCGTGGCGGCAGGGCAGCCTGGCTTACACCTCGCCCCCGCTCGACCATACGCTGCTCGCCTACGGCTCCGCGAGCGCCGACCTCTGGGTATCCTCCACCGCGACGGATGCCGACCTGCAGGTGACGCTGACCGAGGTGCGGACGGACGGACAGGAGATGTTCGTGCAGCGCGGCTGGCTGCGGCTGTCGAATCGCGCGCAGGACGATAGCCGTTCGACCGAGCTGCGGCCGTGGCCGATCGACAGCCCCGACACGATGGCGTCGCTCACGCCCGGCGTCCCGGTGCTCGGCCGGGTCGAGCTCAACAAGTTCGCGCATGCGTTTCGCGCCGGATCGCGGCTGCGCCTGTGGATCGACACGCCGAGCCGCTGGGGCGGCTACGGCTTCGCGCCGGCCGCGCTGCCGGCGACCAACCGCGTGTGGCACGATGCGGCACATCCGTCGCGCCTGGTGATCGGCACGGTCGATGCTGGCGCGGTTCCGGAAGTGCTTCCGGCGTGCGCGACGGTGCTGAAGCAACCCTGCCGTCCCGATCCGCTGGCGGCAGCCGCATCGATGCCGATCCGCCGCAAGGGAGAATAGCCGTGACCGATACGATCCTCACGCGCCGCTCGCTGGTCACCGCCGCCGTGGGCACGGTCGCCGTGGGCACAGTCGCGGCGAGTGCCGTGCCGGTGAAGGCGCAGGCGGCGAGCCCGACCGGGCTGCAGGACCTCGATCCGATCCGCACCGAACTGGTGATGAACCTGGTCGTCACCTGCTCGTCGCCCGAGCGGCCCGGCCCCAGCGCGCAGAGCAAGGACGGCATCCGCGACGAGATCTGGCCGATCATCGGCGGCCGGTTCGAGGGACCGCGCCTGCGCGGCTCGGTCATCGCCGGCGGCGGCGACTTCCCCGTCGTCCGGCCCGATGGGGTGACGGTGATCGACGCGCTGTACCGCCTCAAGACCGACGACGGCGTGACCATCCTCATCCACAATAAGGGGCTGGCCTATCCGGCGGCGGCGGGTGCGCCCGAAAAATACCGCCTGGTGCCGGAATTCACGGCGCCGGCCGGGCGATATGACTGGCTCAACAAGTCGATCTTCCTGTGCACGCTCAACGACGCGCCGCCGGCGCTGGCGCTCGCACGCGGCAAGGACCAGAATGACAGGCTGCTCCAGATCCACCGCGTCCTCTGATAACCCTCTCCCACACCCTCACCGGGCTTCCCGCCAGCCCCGAGCCGTTCCTGCATTTTCGATCCTCGGCGTGGCATTGGCAGGATCGGGCGGACGTGGCACCTTCCGCGGCAAGGGAGGTGAGCCATCGCCAGGACGCGGCCCCAAAGCGAGGGAGCAATCCGCTCGAGCCCGCTGCTCGACGATCGCCCGGCCCAGGTGGACCGTCTGGGCTTCGCGACCTATGCGCTGGGCCTCGAAGAGGTCATCATCAATCCCCAGGCCAATACCCCGTTCATCGTGGGCATCTTCGGCCGCTGGGGAACGGGCAAGACGACGCTGATGCGCATGATCGAGGCGAGGCTGTCCGCTCGCCCGGTCGCGCCGATCTGGTTCAGCGCGTGGACCTACGGCGGAGACGAGGCGATCGGCGCCGCGTTCCTGCAGAACCTGATCGGCCAGATCTCGCGCCGATTGCGGATTTCGGACCAAATCCGCTTCTCGGTCGGCCTGCTGAACCGCGGGCTGGCGTGGGACCGGCTTCCGCTCAAGCTGCCCGCGGTACTGCTACGGCTGGTGCTGATCCTGGTTCCCGCGGTGCTCGGGCTCGCGGCCTCCCGCATCGTCGGGCCCGCCCATACGCTGGGCGTCGCTTTGGGTTCGCTCGGCTTCGGCGCGTCGCTCTTCGCGGGTTGGCAGCTGCTCAAGCCGCTGGTCCGCAAGATCGGCACGCTTGAGCTGCCCGGCCAATCGCTCTACCGCGAACTCGATTTCGAAGCGCATGTCGGCACGCTCGCGCGGTTCCGCGAGCAGTTCGCGCGCATGGTCGATTCGCTTCCTTCCAGCGCTTCGCGCGTGGTGATCTTCATCGACGACCTCGACCGGTGCGAACCGGAGAAGGCGCTGCAGCTGCTCGACGTGATCAAGGTCTTCCTCGACGTTCCGCGCTGCATCTTCGTGGTCGGCGTCGATATCGCGGTCGTCCAGCGTGCCCTGCAGCGGCGCTACCCCGACGACGCGGTCGCGCAACGCGAATATCTGAGCAAGATCATCCAGCTGCCCTTCCACCTGCCGCCCCCGAACCGGGACGAGCTGCGCGATTTCGTGCTCAATCTGGACGTGCGCTTCCCGGACGACCGCTGCGGCGAGGTGTTCCTCGGATCGGTCGCGCACAACCCGCGCGAGATCAAGCGCCTGATCAACATCTACGGGCTGAACTGGTATCTGGCGCAAGCCAAGGCCGGCGCCGCCGTCACGCCCGTCCGGCTCGCCAAGGTGGTCGTGCTGCAGCAGGCGTTCGATTCGCTGTTCGGGCTCCTGCGCGACCGGCCGGACTGGCTCGGGCTGCTCGAACGCGCGATGCGGGGCGGTGACGAGCCGCCGGAGGCGCTCGGGGATGCCGGCAGCGAGACGAGGATCATCACCGCCTCCGGAATAGCCCTGCCGCCCGCGATCGCGCCGTTCCTCCACAACGAGCAGCTGCGCAAGCTGCTCACGCTCCACCCGCTGCTCGCCATGGACGAGGACGACGCCAACTTCGCCGGCCTCGGCGCGGACGAGATCGGGCTCTATTTCAACTTCGCCGCCCGCACGCCGCTCAGCACCGGCGCCGGGAGCGATCCCGCCGCGGACGAGGCCGAGGACTCGTCCTTTCCCGACTTCGGGCCTCGCTACCGGGTACTCTCGCGCCGGGGTTCCGGGGGCATCGGCGAGGTCTTCCTCGCGCAGGACACGGTGGGCGGGCGGCAGGTCGCGATCAAGCGCCTGCATGCGACGCTGGCGCAGGACCCGAACTGGATCGCGCGCTTCCGCAGGGAGAGCGACATGCTCGCCCGGGTCGGCGCGCATCCCAATATCGTCACCTTTCTGGAGTCCGGCACCGGACCTGGCGGCGAGCCCTATTTCGTGATGGAGGACGCCGGCAGCACGACGCTGGAGACGGCGCTGCAGGAGGGCCGCACGCCGGCTCCCGAGGTGCTGATGCCGCTGTTCGAGGCGCTGGCGCACATCCACGACGCGGGCGCGATCCACGGCGACATCAAGCCGGGCTCCATCGCGCTCGACCGATCGGGGCAGCCGCGCTTCATCGACTTCGGCCTAGCCTTCGACCGCTCCACCGAGAGCACCACCAGAACGGTCACCGGCGACGTGCTGGCAACGCTGCGCTATGCCAGCCCCGAGCAGAGCCTGGGCGAGAGCCTCGATGCCACCTCTGACCTCTTCAGCTTCGGGGTCGTCCTCTACCAATGCCTGACCGGACGACACCCGTTCGGCGAGGAACAGTCTTTCGTGCAGCTCGTCGAGCGGGCGACGAAGAGCGAGATCGCACCACCCTCAAGGCTGAAGCCCGATCTCGCGCCGGCCGTGGACGACTGTTTCGCGAGGCTTCTGGCGCGAGATCGGGCGGCGCGCTATGCCGATGCCCGCACCGCCGGAGCAGCCTTCGCGCAGGCGCTGTCGCAACCGCCCGCACTGCCGCCGCCGCACCGCTTCTATAGCGCGGAGGAGATCGTGGCTGCCGCCGGTGAGCAAGTGCCGGCGCCCGCCTCGCGCGCGCTGCTGATCTTTGCCGTCCCCCAGCAGCGCAGCTGGCTCGTGGCCGGCAGCGACGATCTCCTGTTCCTGCTCGACGATCCGGAGACGCGCCGCGCGGGCCGCATCCGCCAACATGCGATCCCCTTCGCCGACGTGGCCCCGATCCGCGCCGCGATCGGCAGCGACGGCGTTGGACGGGTCGACATCGGGCGGGGCCGGTACGCGACGCGTTGGTTCTACAGCGTCGACCTGTTCCCCGAGCCCGCGGCGCTGGAGCGCGCGATCGAAAAGTTGCTGGGCGACGCGGAAGGATCTGCTCGTCGCGACCGATCTCAGGCCGGTCCCGCGGCCAGATAGCTGCCCGCGCCGATGACGATCGTCGAGGCGACGAGCAGGCCGATCCCAGTCCACACCAGCGCGCGCGTGCGCCGGCCGGCACCCGACCATTCCCTGAGCGCGAAGCCCCAGAGCGTCGAAAACAGGATGATGCTCGCCATGTGCAGCGTCCAGCTGGAGAAGCCGTAGGGGCCCATCTGGCTCTCGCCCATCGTGTAGAAGAAGAACTGGAAGTACCACAAAGTCCCGCCGAGCGCGGCGAGCAGATAGTTGCGGATGAGCGGCGGCGGCGTGCCGTCGGCATCCGCCGCCGGACCGGGGCGGCCGAGGAACTCGCCGGCGGAGCGGTTGCGCACGATCAGATAGAGGCACCACAGGAAGTTGGTGGTGAACCCGCCCGCCAGCACGACGCAGAGCACCGGCAGGCCCTGGCTCAACGGGTCGGTGCCGGCGGCGAGCGTCAGGTCGCGGATCGGCTGGCCGGCATCCAGCCCCCAGGCGAAGCAGCCGGACATGATCCCGGAGAAGATGGCGATGCCGATGCCCTTCTTCAGGTCGAACTCGGCGACGCCCGCTTTGGCCTGATCGGCGCTGAGCTCGCGCTCCTTCGCCTGGCCCGCTTTGGCGACGACGACGATCCCGATCAGCGTGATGAGGATGCCGAGGAAGGTGATCCGGCCGCTCGCCGTTGCGGCGAGCGCACCGAGCGTGCCGTGGAAGATCGGCGGGCCCATCGTGCCGATCACCGTCGTCAGCCCCAGCGCCACCGCCATGCCGAGCGACAGGCCGAGATAGCGCATCGTGAGGCCGAAGGTGAGCCCGCCAAAGCCCCACATCGCCCCCCAGAAATAGCACCAGCGCAGCGTCTCGGCCGGCGCTCGGGCCAGCACGCCGAGCAGGTCGTGCGTGCGCAGCGCCGCGAACAGCCAGGGTGCCACGATCCACGAGAAGACGCCGCCGGTGATCCAGAAGATCTCCCACGACCAGCGGCGAATGCGCTTGTACGGCACGTAGAAGCTGGCCGACGACAGCCCGCCGAGCCAGTGGAAGAGCACGCCCAGCAGCGGATTGCCGCCCATCCTAATCCCTCTCTCTGACCAATATTGCGCGGTCGATGCCTGCGATGTTCGTGCAGCCGGTGAGAGCCATCGCGACGCGCATCTCGGCCTCGACCAGTCGCAGCATGTGCGCGACGCCCGCCTGGCCGCCGCCCGCCAGCGCATAGGCCCAGGCGCGGCCGAGCAGCACGCCCTTCGCGCCGAGCGCCAGCATGCGCACCACGTCCAGCCCCGAGCGGACGCCGCCGTCGGCCAGCACCGTCAGCCGATCCCCGACCGCATCGGCGATCGGCGGCAGCGCGCGCGCGGTCGACGGCACGCCGTCGAGCTGGCGGCCGCCGTGGTTGGACACGACGATCCCGTCCGCGCCGATTTCCGCCGCGGCGACCGCGTCCTCGGGATCGAGAATGCCCTTGATGATCAGCGGGCCGGTCCATTCCGCGCGGACGAAGTCGAGGTCCTTCCACCTGACGGTCGGGTCGAAGTTGGCGCCCATCCAGGCGAAGAAATCCTCCAGCCCGCTGCTCTTGCCGAGCACCGGCGCCACGTTGCCCAGCTGGTGCGGCCGGCCGTGCAGGCCGACGTCCCAGGCCCAGCGCGGCCGCTTGACCGCCTGCCACGTCCGCTGCAGCGCGCCGACGCGGCCGGCCGCACCGGCGAGACCCGAGCGATAGTCGCGGTAGCGCGATCCCGGCACCGGCATGTCGACGGTGAAGACGAGCGCCGAGCAACCCGCCGCGCGCGCCTGCTGGAGCAGGTCGCGCATGAAGGCGCGGTCGCGGATCATGTAGAGCTGGAACCAGATCGGCTGCGTCACCCCCGCCGTGACCTCCGTCAGCGGGCAGGCCGAGACGGTGGAGAGGCAGAACGGAATGCCCGCCGCCTCTGCCGCGCGCGCCGCCTGCACCTCGCCGCGCCGGGCGTTCATGCCGGCGAGGCCGATCGGCGCGAGCGCGACCGGCAGCGCCTGGCGGTGGCCGAACAGCATGGTGGAGAGATCCAGCGTCGAGATGTCGCGCAGCACGCGCTGGCGGAGCGCGATCGCCTCAAGGTCGGCGACGTTGCGGCGGAGCGTCACCTCGGCATAGGAGCCGCCGTCGATATATTCGAACAGGAAATGCGGCAGCCGCCGCCGCGCCAGCTCGCGATAGTCGAGACTGGACGCCGCCTTCACGCGAGGCCGATGCGGTAGAAGCGGGCGGCGTTGCCGGCGAACATCGCGCGGCGCTCGCCGTCCGAATAGCCGGCCGCAGCGGCATCGAGCGCGCCGAGGCAACGGTCGTAATCGGCGAACAATTTGTCGGTCGGGAAGTCGCTCGCGAACAGGATGCGCCCGGGGCCGAACAAATCGATCGTCTCGTGCAGCAAGGGCTGCATGCGCTCCAGCGTCCAATGGCGATCGACGAAGCCGAGGCCGGACGCCTTCACCACCACCTGCGGCAGCGCCGCCAGCGCCGCCATCCCCACCCGCCATTGGCCGAGCCCGTCGGCATCCGTGAGCACCGGCATGCCGAGATGGTTGACCGCCACCGGCACCTCCGGATGCCGGCCCAGCAGCGCGGCCAGCCCCGGCATCTGGGCGGGATAGCATTGCAGGTCGAACGACAGGCCGTGGCGCGCCAGCCGCGCGAAGCCCCGCTCCCACGCGGGATCGAGCGTCAGGTCGCGGGCGGTATAGCTCCGCCTCGGATCGGCATGCCAGTTGACGATGTGGCGGATGCCGCGGACGTTCGGCTGCGCCGCCTGTGCCGCCAGCAGCGCATCGACGTTCGGATCGCCCAGCGCCGCGAAGGCGACGATCGCGTTCGGCATGCCTCGCGCGTCCGCGATGCCCTGCAGCCAGCGCGTCTCGTCGAGCGCGTGGGCAGCGTCCGCCCCCGCATCGACATGCACCATCCCGACGACGTTCCAGCGCGCCGCGTCGGCGAGATAGTCGTCGAGCAGATAGGTCCTGGCGATCGGCTCCACGCTGCCGTTCGGCCCATCGTCGGCGAACGGCGGCGTCAGCCACGGATAGGCGAGTCCGTCCAGATCCCACAGGTGGACATGCGCGTCGAGGAAGGGGAGCCGCGCTGCCATCCTCAGTAGGTCGCGCGGCCGCCCGAGGTATCGAACACCGACGCGGTGGAGAAGCTCGCCTCGCGGCTGACGAGGAAGCAGATCATCGCGGCATTCTCGTCCACCGTGCCGAAGCGCCCCATCGGGATCTTCGAGAGCATGAAATCGATATGCGCCTGCGTCATCTGATCGAAGATCGCGGTCTTCACCGCTGCGGGGGTCAAGGCGTTGACCGTGATCCCGGTCCGCGCCAGTTCCTTGCCGAGCGATTTGGTGAGGCCGATCACACCGGCCTTGGACGTCGAATAGGCCGAGGCGTTGGGATTGCCCTCCTTGCCCGCCACCGAGGCCACGTTGATGATGCGCCCATAATCCTGCTTCATCATGTGCGGCACGACCGCCCGGTTGCAGTAGAACGTACCGTTTAGATTGATGTCGATCACCTGCCGCCACGCATCCACCGGATATTCGGCGACGGTGGCGTTCGGACCGGTGATCCCGGCCGAGACGACGAGGATATCGATCCGTCCGAACCGGTCGGCCACCGCCTGCGCGCCGGCCTCCACCGCCGCCTGATCCGACTGATCGACCTTCAGCGCGTGCGCCGCGAAATCGCAGGCCGCCAGCGCCGCCTCCGAAATGTCCCAGACGCTGACCTGCGCGCCCTCGGCCGCCAGACGCCGTGCGGTCGCCAGGCCGATCCCTGCCGCCCCGCCGGTGACGATCGCCACCTGGCCGGCATAGCGATCCCCGGGCGCGCTCATGCCGGCACCTCGTCGCCTAGCTGCCGCCACGCGACGACCCGCTGCGTCTGCGTGCCCAGCTTCGCGATCGCCAGCGTCATCTCGTCGCCCGCCTTCAGGAAGACCGGCGGCTTCTTGCCCTCGCCCACGCCGGGGGGCGTGCCGGTGATGATCAGGTCGCCGGGAAAGAGCGTCACGAAGCGGCTCGCATAAGCGATGATCTCGCGCACGCTGAAGATCATCGTCTTCGTGTTGCCGGTCTGCATGCGCTGCCCGTTCAGGTCGAGCGCCATATCCAGATCCTGCGGGTCGCCCACCTCGTCCGGCGTCACCAGCCACGGCCCGACCGGGCAGAAGGTGTCGTGCCCCTTGCCCTTGGACCATTGCGTGCCGCGCTGCTTCTGGTTGAACCGCTCGGACACGTCGTTGCAGAGGACATAGCCCGCGACATGATCCAGCGCGTCCGCTTCCTCGACATAGCGGCACGTCCTGCCGACGATCACGCCCAGCTCGACCTCCCAGTCGCTGTGCGTCGAATCCTTCGGCAGCATCACCTCGTCGTCCGGGCCGGTGAGGCTGGAGAGCGCCTTGCCGAACATGATCGGCTCGCTCGGCACCGGCAGGTTCGATTCCGCGGCGTGGTCGGCATAGTTGAGCCCGATCGCGACGATCTTGCCGATGCCCTTCACCGGCACGCCGTAGCGTGGGCTGCCCTCGACCAGGGGCAGCGCGGCAGGATCGGCCGCGACGGCGCTGGCGATCGTCGCGGGGGTGATGTCGTCGACGACGCCGGAGAGGTCGCGGATGCGGCCGTCGGCATCGACGATGCCCGGCTTCTCGGCCCCGCGCGGGCCGTAGCGGCAGAGTTTCATGGGAGAGCTGTCCTCAGTGCGGGTAGGGGCGGTGGAGCGGGATGTCGCGGTTGAGCTCGACGCCGAAGCCCGGCCGGTCGAGGGCGGACACCTTCATCCGCCCGTTCACCGGCACCGGCTCGCCCAGCAGCTGCGGGGCGAACATCGGCACCACCTCGGTCGGCCCGGGATGCATCATCAGGAATTCGGCGAACGGCGAATTGTGGCGCGTGATGACGAAATGATAGCTGTAGACCGACGACCCATGCGGGACGACCATCTTGCCGCGCGCGTCCGCCAAGGCCGAGATCTTGAGCAGCTCGGTCACCCCGCCGCACCAGCCGACGTCGGGCTGGATGATGTCGCAGCACTCCATCTCCAGCAGCATGCGAAAGCCCCAGCGCGTCGCCTCATGCTCGCCGGTGGTGACCAGCATGCCCTTCGGCACGTTGCGCTTGAGATCGGCATAGCCCCAATAATCGTCGGGGCTCAGCGCCTCCTCGATCCACTTCAGGCCATGCTCGTGCGCGGCGACGGCAAGGCGGGTGGCATACTCCAAGTCGAGGGCCATCCAGCAATCGAGCATCAGCCAGAAATCCGGCCCGACGCGCCCGCGCATCTCGGCCAGGGTGGCGATGTTCTGCTTGAACCCGTCGACGCCCTCGGCGGGGCCGTGGTGGAGCGGCAGCTTGCCGCCGATGAAGCCCAGTTGCTGGGCGATGTCCGGCCTGGCGCCCGTGGCGTAGAATTGGAGCTCGTCGCGCACCGCGCCGCCCAGCAGCCGGTAGACCGGCTCCCGGCGCAGCTTGCCGAGCAGGTCCCACAGCGCCAGATCGACGCCGGAGATCGCGTTCACCACCAGCCCCTTGCGGCCATAATATTGGGTCGAGAAATACATCTGGTCCCAGATGCGCTCATAATCGGCGGGGTCGCGCCCCTCCAGGAAGCGCGCCAGATGCTTCTCGACGATGAACGCCGCGGGCTCTCCGCCGGTCGTCACCGCGAAGCCGATCGTGCCGTCCTCCGCCTCGATCTCCACCACCAGCGTGCCGAGCACGTTGATGCCGAAGCTCTGCCGGCTTGCGCGATATTCGGGATAGCGGCTCATCGGCGTCGCGATGTGATCGTCGATCCAGTGGCCCGCGCCCTGATCGTGATAGTCGGCACCGCCGCCGCGCACCACGAACGCGCGCACGTGCCGGATCTTCGAAAGCGTCACGCCGGCCAAATCCTTCCTCTGAGACCCGATCGCACCTGCCGGAGACCCGCCACCGCACTTCCAGCGCTTGCAAACAGTCCCATATTGTGGAATGATATCTTACAAGATGAGAGATGTTTCGTCAAGTTCCTCCGCCGGCGACGAGCCGGCAGGCCGCGCCGGCGGCAGCCAGACGCTGCTGCGCGGGCTCGACGTGATCGAAGCGGTCGCGAACGGGAGCGTCGCGCTGGCCGAACTCGCCGCGCGGCTGGGGCTCGCCCGGAGCACCACGCACCGCCTGGCGAGCGCGCTCGTCGAGCGCGGCTATCTCAGCCTGGAGGTGCGGGTCGGCTATCGGCTCGGCCCCAAGCTGCTGGAGCTGGGCCACAAGGCGCAGGCCCAGGTCGATCTGGTCCACGTCGCCCGGCCGCATATCGCAGCGCTAGCGGCGGCCACCGGCGACACGGTGCACCTGGGCGTGCTCGATGCGGACCAGGCTTATTATCTCGACAAGATCGCGGGGCAGCGCCGCATCACGATCCGCAGCCGCATCGGCGATCGCCATCCGCTGACCGCCACCGGTCTCGGCAAGGCGCTGATGCTCGATCATCCGCCCAGCTATTGGGCCGAGCGCCACGCCGCCGATCGCGCGAACGGCGCCCCGGAGAACGATTTCGCCGCCTGGCAGGCGCGCATGACGCGCTATGTCGAGGCGGGGCGGGCGTTCGATCTGGAGGAGAATGAAGATCGGATCCGCTGCGTCGCCGCCCCGATCCGCGATGCCGGCGGCCGGATCGTGGCGGCGATCAGCGTATCGAGCGCGGCGCACTATATGGACGATGCCCGGATGGAGCGGCTGTCGGGCGAGGTGCGCGACGCCGCCGCCGCGATCGGACGCGACCTGGGCGCGCCGGACGATCCGCCGCCCGCCTAGCAAGAGAGGATGCCCGTGCTGCTCCAGGGAAAGACCGTGCTTGTCACCGGCGCCTCCGCCGGCATCGGCCGCGCCGCGGCGATCGGCGCGGCCCGCCACGGCGCGGATGTCGCCCTCAACTTCCTGGGCGACGACGCCGGCGCCGCGAGCGCTGTCGCCGAGATCGAGGCGCTCGGCCGCCGCGCCATCGCGGTGCAGGGCGACGTCGCCGATCCGGAGACGGCGCTATCGTTCGTCGCGGCGGCAGTCGCGGCGCTCGGCAAGGTCGATGTGCTGGTCAACAATGCCGGCATCTGCCCGTTTCATGCCTTCCTCGACATGCCGGTCGACACGTTCGAACGGACGATGCGGGTCAACCTGCACGGTGCCTATTTCATGGTTCAGGCGGCCGCCAACCAGATGGTCGCCCAAGGCCATGGCGGCGCGATCATCGCGGTCTCCTCGATCTCCGCGCTCGTGGGCGGCGAGTACCAGACCCACTATACGCCGACCAAGGCGGGCGTGCATTCGCTGATGCAATCCACCGCGATCGCGCTCGGCCGGCACGGCATCCGCTGCAACTCGGTGTTGCCCGGCACGATCCTGACCGACATCAACAAGGCCGATCTCGCCGACGAAGCCAAGCGCGCGCGGATGGCGGCGCGCGTTCCGCTCGGCCGCCTCGGCAACCCCGACGACCTTGCCGGCCCGATCGTCTTCCTCGCCTCCGACCTCGCCCGCTACGTTACCGGAGCGGCACTGCTGGTCGACGGCGGCGCGTTCGTGAACCTGCAGTGAGCGGCGGCCGCCGGGACGCAACCGCGCAATTCCGCTCCGCATGACGCCTCACCGCAGCTTCGTGAAGGATCGAAGCGAAGCGGCCGAAGCGTCGCCCGACCGCGGCGGCGCGCCGCCGACGGCTTCTCGGATCAGGACAATCCGGCGGTAAACGCGCCGTCGATCAGCACGAAGGCGATGCGGCAGTTGCTGTCGGAGCGGTTGGCCCAGCCATGGTTGGTGCCGCGCTGGATCACGATGTCGCCGGCCCGCACCACCGTCTCGCCCACGTCCATGATAAGCACGACCTCACCTTCCAGGACGATGCCGTAGTCGATCGTCTCGGTACGATGCATGAACGCGTGGCGATCGCTCTTCGCCACGGCGTCGCCCGCGCCGATCTCGGCGAAATGGGCAACGCGCTCCTCCTCGGTCAGCGCAGCGATCGCGTCGCCCTCGGGCGGGATGTCGAGCACGCGGATGCGCGTGCCGCGCTTCGGCGGCGCGAGCATGATGCCGTCCTCGGGCGGCTCGCCCGAGGCGGGGTCGATCGGCGCGGGCGTGGCGCGCGTGTTCCAGATCTCGTGGAACATCGGGCCGATCGCACCGCCGACCTGCTGCACGCGCGGCGCCGCGCCGTCTTCCTGGATGATGGCGACGCCTTGGGCGTCATGGCCGGTCACGATCCGGCGCACGGGCTTGGTCACGGCATATCCTTTCAGGCGGTGCGGCCGCCGAGCGTCTCGGCAAACCAATCGGCGATGTAGTCGCGGCCGTAGGCCATATTGTCCGCGCCGACATGCTCGACGCCGCCCTCGCGCGCGGTGAAGATCTTGAGCTCGCGCCGGGGGCTGTTCACGAGCTGGTCGTACGACCGGTGCGCATAGTCGACCGCGATCTGGCGATCCTGCGCGCCGTGGGTGACGAGGAAGGGGACGGTGATCCGCTCCATCACCCCGTCCAGCTTCATCGCGGCGGATTTCGCGTGGAAATCGGCCATGTCCGTCGCGCCGAAGGCCCACATCACATGCGCCCAATAATGCGGAACGGGATTTTCGCCCTCGCGCTTCAGCCGCTTCTGCTGCACCTCGGCCCAATCGTGATTCGCCCCCCAGACCGCGCCGCTGGCGAAGCGCGGCTCGAACGCGACCGCGCGCGGCGCGAAATGGCCGCCCAGCGAGATGCCGGTCATGCCGATGCGCCGCGGGTCGACGTCCGGCCGGGTTTCCAGCCAGTCCACCGCCCGGGACGCCCAATGTTCGCTGTGCGGATCGACCGGGAGATGCTGGAGGCGGAGCGCCTCGCCCGAGCCCGGCTGATCGACGCAAAGCGTCGAGACGCCGCGCCGCGCGAGCGCATCGGGCAACCAGGACCACCAGAGCAGCTCCTTGCAGCTGTCGAGACCGTTGCAATAGACGACCGTCGGCTTCCGCCCGTCCCCCGGCGCGCGCGTCCAGAGCGCCGGCATCGTGCCCGTCGCCAGCGGCACCTCCACCCGTTCGCGGTCGAGCTTGCCGAGCGCCGTCGCGCGGTCGAACGCGGCGCGCGCCCTGGCGTAGGTTTCGGTGCGGCCCGGATGGCCGTGGCCCTGCATCCGCTCGGCAGTGATGAGGTAGAGCGCGGCACGCTCCAGCTTGGCGGCGGCGGAAAAGGCCCGCCCCCTCGCCGCGTCCTCGTCCGCCAGCGACAGCAGCTTGTCGGCCATGGCGACCCATTGCGCCATGAATTGCGGCGTGCCCGCGTCCGCGCCGTTCGCCGCGGCGTCGCGGATGGGCTGGCACATGTCGATGATCTCGCCGATCTGCCCGCCCGACTGCATCGCGATCGCGACCGACAGGTTCCAGATATAGTTCGGGAAATATTCGAAGAGCGCCATGCGTTCGCCTGCCTTCAGAACATCGGGTGGGGGTTGGCGCTCGTGGCCGGAACGCCCTGCGGCACGTTCCAACTCTCGACTGGCCTGCCGCGCCCGACGCGATAGATGTCGACGGCGGCGAGGAGTGCGGCGCTCATGCCGCGACCGGCTGGAACAGGCCCTTGTCGGCCTCCGGGTGCGGCATGGTCTGCGGGCCGCCGACGCCGGTGCCCCACTGGTCCATCACCTGCGGGCCGGGCGCGTGAACCTGCGCCCGATGCGCTTCGAAATCGACCTGTTCCAGCTCGGACGTATATTCGACCGCGAAGCCCGCCGGCGTCACGAAATAGCTGAACGTGTTGTTGCCGGCGGTGTGCCGGCCCGGTCCCCAGCGGATGTCGGTGCCCTGCTTCTTCAGCCGCGCGATGCCGCGCATCATGCAGTCGACGGAAAGCATGTCGTAGGCGACGTGGTTGAGGCACGGCGGTCCCGGCAGGAAGGCGATCCGGTGGTGCCATGTGTTGCACCGGAGGAACGCCATGAAATCGCCGAGCCAGTCGCTCAGCCTGAAGCCCAGGACGTCGATGAAGAATTGCACCATCGCCTTGTGGTCGGGCGAGTGGAGGACGATGTGGCTGATCGACTGCGGCACCGCCTCCCAGCGCGCCACGTCGCGCCTCGGCCCGCGCGCGACCTCGGCCGAAATCTCGAACGGCAGCCCGTCGGCGGAAAAGAAGCGGAAGCCGTAGCCGCCCCCCAGCGTTTCCAGCGCCTTCGGCGCGAAGATGATGCGGCAGCCGGCAGCGGCAACTTTGTCGTGCAGCGCGTCCACGTCGGCGCGCGTGTCGGCCGCGAGCGCGATGACGTCGATCCGCTTCTCGTCCGACTGGCGCAGCCGCACGCAATAGAGCTCGTCGGAACCCTCGGCGGCGAGGTGGACCATGCCGTCCCGCTCGCCCGCCTCGCGCAGCTTCCAGCTGTCGATGTAGAAGGATCGCTCCGTCGCCAGATCGGGCGTGCCGTAGCCGACGTAGCGGATCTCGGTGACGCGGCTCATGCTTGTCTCCATGCGGTATGTGTCATACCGGCGCCGCCGTCACCTCGAACATCTCGCGGGTCAGGGCGGCATAGTCGAGCGCGTCGCGACGCCCCATCTGATAGTCGCCCACCGATGCCGACGCCTCGACGATGAAGCGACAGCGTTCGTGCCGCCGCTGCTGGAATGCGGCGAACGCGGCGCGCGGGTCGTGGGGCCGCGCCGCCAGTTCTTCGGCCAGCACCAGGCTGTCCTCGATCGCCATGCCGGCGCCCTGGCCGAGGTGCGGCGTGGTGGCGTGGACCGCATCGCCGATCAGGACGATGCGCCCGTCATGCCACGGCCCGTCGACGAACAGCGTCTCGAGCGGCTTGTACACCACCGCATCGTCGTCGCGGATCTCGTCGGCGAGCGCGCGGATGCGGGGCGCGCACCCTTCCATCCGCGACCGCATCGCCGCGGCCAGCCCGGCGCGGGGGGCAGGCGCGGGTTCGCCGGCTCGGGCGACGTGAGATAGAGATACATGAGCGCGTCCGACATCGGCACGAGGCCGGCGCCGATGCGGCCATGATAGACCTCCAGATCGTCCAGTCCCGGGGTCCGCGGCAGATTGTAGCGCCAGACGGCCTGGCCGGTGAAGGCGGGCGCGGGCGCGTCGGGCAGCACGAGCCGGCGCGTGTGCGAATACAGGCCGTCCGCGCCGACGACAATCGCATGCTCCCGCTCGGTGCCGTCGGAGTAGCGCACCCGCACCGATCCGCCCTGGTCCTCGAACCGCTCCGCCGTGAGGCCCAGGCGGATGCGGGCCCCCTCGGCCTGCGCCCGGTCGCCGAGCACCTTGTGCAGCGCCCGGCGGGCGATGCCGACATTGGCCGGATACGTGCGATCCCCCAGGCGCGGCGAGGGGATGCGGGCGATCAGCGCGCCATCGGGTGCGAACATGGTGACATGGTTGAAGCCGAAGCCTGCATCGAGATAATCGTCGAGCACGCCGAGCGCCGCGACCGCGCGCACCACGTTCGCCTGCTGGATGATGCCGACGCCGTAGACCGACCAGTCCGCGTCGCGCTCGATCAGGTCGACCGCGAAACCCCGCTGGCGCAGCGCGATGGCCGCCGTGAGCCCCGCGATGCCGCCGCCGACGATCAGGATGGAACGATCCGTCACACTGCTCCTCTCGCCGGTTCGCCGGAGTTTATTAGAATTTATCTGGTGGCGAAACGACCATAAAAGTTATGGCCATCGAACCCTTCCGCCGCTGCGCCGTAGCCGGCCCAATGCTTGACGACGGTGGCGACGCCGCCGCGGGTCAGGCCCGCCGCACCGCCCTGGAAACCCTCGACATAGGCCGCCGTCAACGCCGATACCTTCCGCGCGTCGCCGCCGAAGGTGCCGAGCGCGCGCGGCCAGCGGGGCTCGGTCGCGAGGTCGGCCTGCGGCGAGAGCGCCATGTGCAGCCCGACGGCGCGATATTCGCGTGCCGCGATGCGGCCGAAGTGGCGCACCAGCGCCTCGTCGCCCAGCGCCGCGAAGCCGAGCGGCTCGGGCCACTGCGAAAAGCCCGCCGCGGCAACGCTCGCGCCCGCCACAATCGAGAAATGATTGCGGGGATCGGTGCTTATCGTGATCGGGATGCCGAGCCGCGACCGCTCGGCCACGCGCTGGACCGCGTTGTTCTGCGCCGCCAGCCGCGCCGGCGGCATCGCCAGCCGGCTGAGCATGCTCGTGATGCCCCGCCTGGCCATCAGCGTCTCGATGGCGGCGAGATCATAGCCCTTGCGCGACGCACCGATCGGCGAGTCCACCGCGGGCAAAGTGCCGTGCAGCAGCGTGCCGACCTTCTCCTCCAGCGTCATGCGCCCGATCAGATCGGCGACACGCGCATCGACCGGCAGGCGCCGGTCCTCGTAGGGCTCCATCCGGCCGTTATGGTCGAGGTCGCGGAATGGCGGTGCCGGGCGTTGCGCCGACGTCGCCGTGGCCGGCGCCAGCGCGGCGAGCACCGGCACGAGCAGCAGCCGCGCGCGGATCCTTCTCATAGCCGCCTGTCCCTGCCCGTTCGCTTCGCGTCGCTCGCGCAGCCCGGCGCGGAGCGATCGCTTGCCCAGCCGATGGCCTGCTCCAGCATGCGCAGGTAGGTGGGATCGCCGTAGCTCTCCGGCCGGTGGCCGATCGCGGAATAGAAGGCGCGCCCGCGGCCGACGCAGCGCGTCCAGGCGATGGGATGATCGCCCATCCGCAGATCCTCGCCGCCCATGCCCGTGGGCGTGTAGCTCGCCTCGTCGAGCGTCGCGACGATGCGCGCGCCGGCGAGGCGCGGACTCGCCCGGAACGAATACCATTCGTCCGTCATCGCCCAATCCGACGGAAGCCCCGTGCCGATGCCGGAGGTGCCCGGCTCGACGCGGATGCGCGCCCGCTGGAATTGCGGGTTCATCGGGTGACCGGTGAAGCGCGCGCCGATCACCGCGTCGGCATACCAGTCCCAGAAATACACCGGATCGCCGGCCGACCCGTGCACGCCCACGAAGCCGCCGCCGCCCTCGATATAGCTCCGGAACGCGCGTCGCTGTCGCGTCGTCAGGACGTCGCCGCTGACGTTGTTCCAGATCACCGCATCGAACCGCGCGAGCGATGCCGTCGTCATCACCCCCGCTTTGTCGGTCGCGACGAGCGACCAGCCGCGTTGCCGGGCCAGCGCGACGAACGCGGCATGCGCGGCCTCCACCGAGGGCGCGTCGCGGAAGCCGGTCATCTTCTCGAACAGCAGCAGCCGCGGCCGGCCGGGCGGCGGCGACAGCGGCGGCATCGCCACATCGTAGCGCGCGCAGCGCGCGGTGCGATCGGCGGCCGTCGTCTTCAGCGCCCGCAGCCTGGCGTCGAGCGGCCCGAGGATGCCGGACGGCTCGTGCTGGAAGGCGGCGGCGGTGCGCGGCGTGAGGATCGCCGCGAAGGTGGGCGCCGTCGTCCGGCTGAAATCGGCGGGCAGGCCCCGGGCGAAATCCGGCATCGCCGCGATCAGCGCCGCCTTCGCCTCCGACTTCAGCAGCACGTCGACGAGCGGCGCATCGACCGAATAGCCCGCGTCGCGCAACGGGCAGTCGATCGCCGGGGCGGCATGCGCCGCGCCCGCGCCCAGCCACGCCAGCAGCGTCGCGACGATAGTGCGGATGCCAGACCGACGCATTGACCGTTCCCTCCCTTGCTGCGGCTTACCTAGGACGCCCGCCCGCGCGTCAAGGCAAGGCGCGGTCGTCGGCGCGATCGGCGTTACGACGATGCCGGCACCGTCGTCGAACTTGGCATGAAGGTAGGTGCCGTTCAGGTCGAAGCGCGCGCCGCCGCCCTGCGCGATGAACTGCCCCTCCAGCCCGTAGATCTTCGCGCTGCCCAGGTTGAAGATGCCCGATGCCGCGCCCGCGATCACCGCGGTCGGCTGCGACGCCTGATAGCCGCTATAATCCTGGTAGAAGCCGGCGAGGTTGAGCTGGAGGTGGTTGTCGGCGAAGCGGTTCTTGGTGCCCACCTCGAACGCCTTCAGGCTTTCCGGACCGTAATCGACCGATGGCGCCGAACCGTTCGAGTTGAACCCGCCCGACTTATAGCCCGTGTCGAACTTGGCGTAGACGAGCGACCGGTTGGTCGGGGTCCAGTCGATGCCGGCATGGAAGGTCGGCTTGTGCTGGCGGATGCTGCCGTTGCCCGCGTGGTGACGATGATCGGGGGCAGGAAGCCGCCGCTCGCCACCTGCAGGTCGAGCACGGCTTGGCCGGTGCGGTCCTTCTTGTCCCAGGTGTAGCGCGCGCCGCCGCTGATGCGCACGCTCTCGATCGGGCGGAACCCGACCTGGCCGAACACCGCGTCCGACTGCGTCTTCACGTTGTAGTTGAAGCGGATCAGGTAGCGCCCGGCGAACGGGCCGGCGCGATTGATCAGGCCGCTGTCGAGGTTGTTCTCCTCGTCGAAGTGGAAATAGCCGCCCCGGAAGCTGAACACGCCGTCCTGCGGCGTGGCGAGGCGAACCTCGTGATTCCACGTCTTCGGGTTTTCCGCCTGCAGGAATTGCGAGGGATTGGCGCCGTTCGCGCCGGCCGCATCCAGCGCGTGACGATACTTCTGCTTGTCGACGCTGCCCGCATAGGTGAGCGTCAGGCCGAGCGGCAGCCGGTCGTAGCTGAACTCCCAGCGCACGCGGTCGCCGTTGAGCCGGTAGAAGGTCGGATCGTAATGGGAAAGCGCTTCTCGTCGAAGCCGGCCGGCGGGCGCTGGCCGACCGGAAACTGCGCCGCGACGTCGCCGATGTCGTCGACGTCGTCATGCTGGTACTGAACGAGCCCTTCGAAACCCTCGAACGGCTGGAACGCGACGGTCGCGCGGCCGGAGACGGTATTATCGTCGTCGCCGCGGATGTTGACGCCGGTCAGGTAGCGGTAGCCGTCGTGACGACGCGCGGCGCCGGAGAAGCGCAGTTGGATGCGATCGCCGACCGGGATGTCCGCGCCCAACTCGGCGTTGACCGTATCGTAATTGCCATATTCGATCGAGGCATTGCCCGCCAGATCCTTGCCCGGGCGGCGGGTGATGATGTTGATCAACCCACCGGTCGAGTTGCGGCCGAACAGCGTGCCCTGCGGCCCCTTCAGCACCTCGACGCGCTGCAGATCGTAGATCAACGTGGCGATGCCGAACGAGCGGTTGGTGAAGAAGCCGTCGCGCGCGATCGGCACCGACGGGTCGCCGATCTCGGTGACGTCGGTCGATGCGATGCCGCGGACGGCGACATAGTTCGAGCCGGTGTTGGTCGTGACGTTGACGCTCGGGTCGATGCTGCCGAGGTTCTGCACGCTGGTGACGCCGGCGGCGGCGATGTCGGCGCCGCTGAACACGGATAGCGAGACCGCCGTCTTCTGCGCGCTCGACGCGACCCGGTTGGCCGTGACCACGATGTCGCCGATCGCGCTGCCACCGGCCGCATTGGCATTGTCCGGAGCCTGGTCGCCGGTCGCGACGCGGGTCGCGTCGGTGGTGCTGCCCGGCTGAGAGGATGCGGCCGGATCGGCCTGCGCGAACGCGGGCAGCGCCGCGCCTGCCAGAGCGGTCGTCGCAAGCAATCGCAGAAGCTTCGTCATGGTCATGCCATCCCCTCTTATGGCCCGACGATCCGGCGCACCGGACGTCTGAGCGCTTTCGGTCCCTCGGAACCCGCTATTTGTAATCTCGTTCTAATATGGATATTCTTATTTCGTCAAGCCTTCTCTTGACGGAGGATCGTGATGGGCAGGTCGTCGGACGCCCGGCCGATCCGCAGCGCGGTGAGCGATTTCAGCGGCTGCCAATCACCGTCCCAGCGGCGCAGCATGCGCGGCTCGATCGCGATCGAAACCTTTGCCGATCCGTTCGCGGGAACCTGGACCTTAGCGAATCCCACCAGCGCCCGTTCGGGAAGATCGCGGTAGACCTGGACCACCTCGCTTCCCGCGCGGTCCGACAGGTTGCGCACCGTCGCGCGGACGGTCAGCCCGTCGATCGAGACGTCCCCGATCGCCAGCCGGGCGTAGCCGAAGCCGCTGCCGAAGGCGTGCAGCGGATCGGCGATGCCGCGCCAGCCGACCGCGACGCCGTCGGCATAAGGCAGGTCGCCGCCGGCGCCGGGGGTGAGCGCGAATGCGGGATAGCCGGCTTCGTCGCGGGCGATCGACACCGGCATGCGGCCCCCGTGCTCGCGGTCGTCGGCCAGCACCTCGGCCAGCGCGCGGCCGAACGCCTGGCCGGGATACCAGGCGACGAGCAGCGCCGCGCCGCGGCTGCCCCACGACGCATCGAACGCATGGTCGACATTGACCACGATCGCGGTGCGCGGGTTGGCGGCGGTCACCGCCTCGATCAGCGCGATCTGCTCGGGTGCGAGCCGGGTGTCCGGGCGATCCTTGCTCTCGACGCTCGAATCGGACGTCTCGCCGACGACCAGCACCACCGCGTCGGCCTCCCGTGCGGCAATGACGGCACGCGCGAGCATCTCCGCGGGCGTATCGGGCGCGCGCACCCCGAACCACAGGCCGTAAACGCGGGCGGGCGTGTAGCGGAACTCGATCTCGACGAGCACGTCGCAATCCGCTGCCAGCACCACGTCGACGCTGTCGGCATCGCCGCGCTTGAGCTTGCCCATCACGTCCGAGGCCGCGACCGGCTCGTCGCGGCGCAGCACCTCGCGGCCATCGATCCGCATCTTCACCGCGCCGGTTCCGCCGCAATAGAAGCGGTGCGCCCCGCCTCGATCGGTCCGGTAGCGGCCGCTCGCGCGAATGCCGGCGGGCCGCTCCCACACGCCCTGCTCGTGCACGCCGACGAACCAGACGAGCGAGTTGGTGGCGCGGGTCTCGCTGGCGATCGGCGCGCCGGCAAAGTCGCCATCGGCGAAATAGTCGATCGTCATGCCGACGGTGCAGCCGTCGCCCAGGTCGCGCGCGGGCGTGGCCGGCATCGCCGGCAGCCGCGGCTGCAGATCGACGCCCGGTTCGTACAGGATGCGCGCCTGCGCGCCGAACCGGCGGCGGATCGCCTCGAGTGGACGCACCGCGCTCGGGTCGACCGCGATCTTGGCGAAGGTGCCGCCCTGGTAGCAGGGCGCATCGGCATTGGGGCCGATCACCGCGATCGTCGCCTCGCGCCCGGGAAGCAGCGGCAGCAGCTCGCCCTCGTTGCGCAGCAGCACGAAGCCCGCCGCCGCGGCCTCCGCGAGCAGGTCGTCGGCGGTGGGGCCGTCCAGCGGGGGCCGCTTGCCGCCGGTGAAGCAGCGCGCGAACTGCGCGACGCGCGCGGCGGCATCCGCCACCCGATCCGCCGCGACCTCGCCCGCGGCGACGGCCTGGGCGACATTCGCGCCCAGGAACCGCGCGGGGCCGGGCATCTCCAGGTCCAGCCCGGCCGCTATCGTCGGCACGGTCGCGTGGGTGCCGAACCAGTCGCTCATCACGACGCCGCCGAAGCGCCACTCGCCCTTGACGATATCGCTGATGACGTGATGCTGCTCGGCGCAGTAGCTGCCGTTGACGCGATTATAGGCGGCGAGCATCCCGCCCGCGCCGGATGCGGCGCACAGTTCGAACGGCAGCAGGTATAACTCGCGCAACGCGCGTTCGTCGACCACCGCGTTCATCGTGTCGCGCTCGGTCTCGCTGTCGTTGCAGACGAGGTGCTTGGCGACCGCGGCGGTGCCGGTCGACTGGAGCCCGCGCGACCATGCGGCGCCGAGCGCGCCCGCGAGCAGCGGATCTTCGGAGAAATATTCGAACGCGCGGCCGGACAGCGGGCTGCGCGCCAGATTGACGTTGGGGGCCAACACCGCGTCGATCCCCAGCCGCACCGCCTCGCCGCCGACCAGCGCCCCCACGCGCGCGACCAGATCGGCGTCCCAGCTCGCACCCAGCGCGGTGGGACAGGGGGTGAGCAGCGACACGTCGCGCTCGTCGACCCGGCCGCTTGCGATCCCCATCGGGCCGTCGGCCATGGCCAGCGATGGGATGGCATGCTGCGGCAGCGCGACCGTGCGCCACATCGATCCGCCGGCGGTGAGCAGCGCCTGTTCGTCCAGCGACAGGGTCATGCCGCGGCCCGCAGCGCCGGCATCACCCGCCGGGAGAGCAATTGGAGCGTCTGGTCGCCCAGCCGCAGCCGCTCGTCGGTCAGCGGCCCGGTGGTGGTGCCGCACAGGATGTTGCCGATGCCGAGATCGGCATAGGGCTTCAGATGCTCGACCGTTTCGGGCGAGCCGTAGAGGCGCCAGGTGCCGATCCAATCGTCGGTCAGCGCGTTGGGCGTCCGGTCGGTCTTGGCGTTGGCGCTGTCCGATTCGGCGCGCGCGTTGAACGCCGCCTCGCGCTCGATCGCGTCCTGATAGGCGCGCAGGATCACCATCAGCTCGTCGCGCGCCTGCGCGTCGGTGTCGGCGACATGGACGACCTGGTAGGTGTGCGTGGTCCACGACAGCGCGTCGGCGACGACCTCGGGCGCATGGCCGGCCGCGTCGAGCATCGCGCGGTAGGCGTCGAAATACTTCTTCACATGGGCGAACGGCTCGGTC
The DNA here is from genome assembly GCA_964252145.1 of uncultured Sphingomonadaceae bacterium. GTDB lineage: Bacteria > Pseudomonadota > Alphaproteobacteria > Sphingomonadales > Sphingomonadaceae > JAQGLK01. Next base: position 4,489 of record CAXUMU010000012.1, on the reverse strand, counting down.
CCGCCGATCTGCGGCGGAGTGAAGGCGGGGATGAACGCCGGCCAGCCATTCTCCGCCGCGCGCCGCGCGCTGGCCTCCTTCATCGCCACCGGCATCAGCCGGGCATGGCCGGGCGTGTAGGGCGCCGGCGCGATCCGCTGGAGGACACGGCCTTTGTGCGGCCCGTTGTCGATCTCGATCGCGGGATCGTCCATCCGCTTAGCCCAGAGCCGCTCCGCGAGCTCCAGGTTGCGCTCGGAGATCGCCGAAGCTTCCTTGTAGCTGACCCCGAACCCGATCATCTCCTCGGGCGTCGTGCCGCTGCCGATGCCGACCAGCAGCTTGCCGTCGGTCAGCTGGTCGAGGATGTTGATCCGTTCGACGAAGCGCACATGCGGCCGAGTGCCTCGGCGATGCTCGCGATCGTGTACGGCTTCTGCACCACCGGGACCGCATGGTAGCGATCGGGCAGCTGCGCCGCGTCGCCATAACCGGTTGCGAACAGGAACGGGATGCCCTGCTCCAGCAGCCGTTCGGCGATCGGAAAGCTGGTCTCGTCGCCCAAATTGATATCGAGCAGCGCGATCGCGGGCGGATCGGTATCGATCTCGCTCAGCGCGCGGCGGATGCCGGGCGCTGCGATCACGCGCCCGGCGCCCAGCTGCAGCAGCACGTCCTCCGCATCGAGCGCGATGATCATATTGTCCTCGACCAGCAGCACCGCCTGCCCGTCCAGCGGGACGCGATCCGGCGCGTCCGCCGCGAGCGGACCACGCGGCGGGATCGGCACGACCGCCACCGCCGCCGTTCCCCTGGTCACGAACCGCGCGGGTACGCAGAAATGCGCCTCCACGCCCGCGAGGAGGTAGGCGATGCGCGCCGATCCGCCCAGATCGTAGGGGATCGAGCGGCGGATGATCGTGGTACCGAAGCCCTGGCGGGTGGGCGCCTGCACCGCCGGGCCGCCCCGCTCGCGCCAATCGAGGTGCAGGTCGCCGTCGTCGCTCAGCCGCCACGACACCGCCACGCGTCCGCTGTCCGAAAGGCCGCCATATTTGGCGCTGTTGGTGACGAGCTCGTGGAACACCAGCGCCAGCGTCGTGAACGCCTGCGGATCGAGCAGGATGTCGGGCCCCTGCGCGACCACGCGGTCGCTCCGCCCGGCAAGATACGCCGCCGCCTCGGTCTCGATCAGCAGCTTGAGCGAGGCCGGGCCCCAATTGTCGTTGGTGATCTGGTTGTGTGCGCGGGCCAGCGCGTGGATCCGCCCGTCGAGCTCGCGGATATACTCCTCGATCGAGCCGCCGGCCGCCTTGGACTGGCTGACCAGCCCGCGGATCAGGCTGAGGATGTTGCGGACGCGGTGGTTGAGCTCCGCGATGAGCAGTTCCTGCCGTTCGCCGGCCTGCTGGCGCTCGACATGCGCCTCGTCGGACAGCCGCAGCACCACCTCGATCAGCGTCGCGCGCAGCGTCTCGGCGACGTTCACCTCGGCGGCGGTGAACGGCTGCGATCGGCCGCGGACCAGCTCGGACCAGCTCTCGAAACTCTTGCGTGGGGTGAGGCGGGGGCCGTTGGGGCCGAATTCGGTCGGCTTGTGCGGGTCGCCCGCCCAGCGGACCGACTGGACGATCTCCTGCCGGAACAGCACGACATAATCGCGCGGCCGGCGCGAGATCGGCAGCGCGAGCAGACCGGCGGCGACCGCCGCGTGCGCCTCCGCCCCGTCCACCAGATCGGCGATGCGGTCGCTCGCATAGACCCGGCCCGCCGCGGTGCCGTTCAGCGCGGCGACGATCCGGCGGAACGCGGCTTCGTCGGGCGCCAGGCCGGAGAGCGCCACCCGGCCGTTGATATAGACGCCCACGCCGTCCGCGGGGATCGCCTCGTCCAGCATCTCGCCCAGCCAGGCCGGATCGTCCAGCAGCGAGGCGTCGCCCGCCACCGAGGCGAGCAGGCGATCCGCGACGAGCCGGCCGTTCGCCGCATAGTCCGCCGCCGCCTGCCGCTCGCGCGCCTCCAGCTTCATCGCGAACATCTGCCCGAACAGCTCGGCCAGCGAGCGCCGCTCCAGGCTGGGCAGGCGCGGGGCATAATGGTGGCAGGCGAACAGCCCCCACAGCTTCCCGTCGATCACGATCGAGATCGACAGCGATGCGCCGACGCCCATGTTGGTGAGATATTCGATGTGGATCGGCGATACCGCGCGCGTCACCGCGAGCGACAGGTCCAGCGGCGCGCCACGCTCGTCCAGCGCGGGCACGATCGGCACCGGCGTCGCGCCGATGTCGGCGATGATCCGGAACAGGTTGCGCAGGTAGAGCGTGCGCGCCTGCGCGGGGATGTCGGAGGCGGGATAATGCAGCCCCAGGAAGCTGCCGATGCCGGAGCGGACCGCCTCGCCCACCACCTCGCCCGCGCCCTGCGCGTCGAAACGATAGACCATCACCCGATCGAACCCGGTGAGCGCGCGGACCTGGCGCGCGCCTTCGCGGAACAGCGCCTCCATCGTGCCGGCATGATCCAGCCGGGCGACCATGCCGCGCACCGTGCCGGCGGCGTCATTATGCTCGGATTGCGCCGGTTCGGCCTCGATCACCACCTGGCCGCCCGAGAAGTGCAGCGCGACGTCGAAGCGGCGGCCGTCGCCAGCCAGGTCGAGCGCCATCAGCCGCTCCACCGCGTCCGGGCCGCGCAGCAGCGTCAGGCGGTTGCGGATCTCGTGGATGGCATCCGCCGCGAACAGATCGATCAGCGGCGTCCCGACGAGCGCGGCCGCCGGCCGGCCGAGATGGTCGCCGATATTGGCCGAGACGCGCGCGATCAGCCAGTCGCCGGAAAGCGCGATCAGGAAGCCGAACGGCTGGATCGCCCCCAGGATGTGGATCGGCTCCCGATCGCAATTCGTCAGGTCGACCTTGAACGCCGTATCGCTCACCCGTCGCGAAGCTCCAATTGCCGCCGTCCAGCGGCCTCGAAGAGTGCGAACGTCGCACGGGCGGCCGCGGTTGCGTGCGCGCGCTGCTCTTCCGAGACGAGCGCCTCGTCCAGCGCGGCGAGAAAGCCGCGCCACGCGCCCTTGGGCTGCGGCGCGGCCAGATAGGATGTCGGCAGTCCGGTCCCCACCTGGCGCGCCAGCATCGCCCCGCCCAGACGCGATCCTTCGACGACGTAGGCGGCGCCCCAGGCGGCGGCGGCACCGTCCAGCGCGGGGGGCGGCAGCGGCGCGGGCGGATCGATGCCGAGCGCGGCGAGATCGGCACGCACCAGCGCATCGCGGCGGCGGGCGGGCCAATCGGGGATCAGCCGGCGCATCCCGGCGGCATTCAGCGCGCTCTCGACCGCGCCGACCGCAGCGGCGTGCGCGGCGAGGAACTCGCCATATTCGGCGGCATTCGCCAGATCGAACCGCGCGAACAATGCGTCGAGCCGCGCATGATCGGCCCCCGTCGCGTTCCGCAGGATGGCGCGCGCCGCGTTCACGCGCCGAACACGCGCGCGAAGATCGTGTCGACGTGCTTCAGATGGTAGCCCAGATCGAAACGAACCTCGATCTCCGCGGGCGACAGCTGCGTGCTGACCTCCGGGTCGGCCTTCAGCAGCTCGAGCAGCGAGAGCGCGCCGTCCGACTCCCACACCTTCATCGCGTTGCGCTGGACCAGCCGGTAGGCGTCCTCGCGGCTGACGCCCGCCTGCGTCAGTGCCAGCAGCACGCGCTGCGAGTGGACGAGCCCGCCCATCTTGTCGAGGTTCCTGCGCATCCGCTCCGGATAGACGACCAGTTTGTCCATCACCCCGGTCAACCGCGCGAGCGCGAAATCCAGCGTGATCGTGGCATCCGGGCCGATGTAGCGCTCCACCGACGAATGGCTGATGTCGCGCTCGTGCCACAGCGCCACATTCTCCAGCGCGGGCGTGACGTAGCCGCGCACCATCCGGGCAAGCCCGGTCAGGTTCTCGGTCAGCACCGGATTGCGCTTGTGCGGCATCGCCGACGAGCCTTTCTGGCCGGGCGAGAAATATTCCTCCGCCTCCAGCACCTCGGTGCGCTGGAGGTGGCGCACCTCGGTCGCGAGCCGCTCGATCGAGGAGGCGATCACGCCCAAGGTCGCGAAATACATCGCGTGGCGGTCGCGCGGGATAACCTGCGTCGAGACCGGCTCCACCGCCAGCCCCAGCTTGCCCGCGACATATTCCTCCACGAACGGATCGATATTGGCGAAGGTGCCGACCGCGCCGGAGATCGCGCAGGTCGCGATCTCGGCGCGTGCCGCCACCAGCCGCGCGCGGCAGCGATCGAACTCGGCGTAGGCGAAAGCGAGCTTCAGCCCGAACGTCACCGGCTCGGCGTGAATGCCGTGGCTGCGGCCGATCGTGGGGGTGAGCCTGTGCTCGATCGCGCGGCGCTTCAGCACCGCCAGCAGCCGGTCCAGATCGGCGAGCAGGATGTCGCTGGCGCGCGCCAGCTGCACCGCCAGGCAGGTGTCGAGCACGTCGGACGAGGTCATTC
>CAXUMU010000011.1:5137-31424 GCA_964252145.1 uncultured Sphingomonadaceae bacterium | reverse complement strand
AGCTTCAGCCCGGCACGAAGCGCAACGCCTGGTCGGACGGCAGCGGCGTCGCGCTCACCAGCGCGATGGTCGTGGCCGCGGCGAGCGACGACGAGCTCGCCGCGCTGATCGGCCACGAGCTGGCGCACAACTTCCTCCATCACCGCGAGCGGCTGGATGCGGCGGGGGTAGGCAGGGGGCTCGTCTCGCGCGTCGGCCGCAAGGCGGCGCAGGTGCGCGCGACCGAGGCCGAGGCGGACGCGCTGGGCCTCTATCTGGCGGCGCGGGCGGGCTACGATCCGGCGGCGGCGGCCGGCTTCTGGCGGCGGTTCGGAGCGGAGCATGGCGACGGCCTGTTCACCGATGCGACCCACCCCGGCTGGCGCGACCGGGTCGCGGCGCTGAGCCGGGTCGCGGCGGAGATCGCGGCCAAGCGGAATGCGGGCCTGCCGCTCGTGCCCGGTCCGGAGTTGCCGAAACCGTAGCGCGGAGTGAGCGTTCCTTGATCCATCCCCCGCTGGTGTCGAGTGAAGTCGAGACACGATCGGAACGGGTGCCGGGTGTCTCGACTTCGCTCGACACAAACGGCTTGGTTCGACCTTAAACCCTATCCGCTACCCCTTCGCGCGCTCCGCCAGCACGCGCTCCCACGCCAGCGCATCGGCCACGATCGTATCGAGCTCCGCGCGCGCCGGGCGCCAGGGCAGCCGCGCCAGGATCGCGCGGTTGTCGGCGATCAGCGCGTCCGGGTCGCCCGCGCGCCGCGGGCCGAACCGGCGCTCGATCGTCAGGTTGGTCGCGCGGTTGACCGCGTCGAGCACCTCCAGCACCGAAAAGCCGCGGCCGTAGCCGCAATTGAGGATATGGCTTTCGCCGGGCGCCGCGATCAGCGCTTCCAGCGCGTGGACGTGCGCTGCGGCGAGATCGCTCACGTGGATATAGTCGCGCACCCCCGTCCCGTCGGGTGTAGCGTAATCGGTGCCGAACACCGAGACGTGCGATCTTTTGCCCGTCGCCGCTTCCACCGCGACCTTGATCAGGTGCGTCGCCCCCGCGGTCGACTGGCCCGAGCGTCCGGCGGGATCGGCGCCGGCGACGTTGAAATAGCGTAGCGCGCAATAGTTGATCGGGTGCGCGCGGGCGACGTCGGCCAGCATCGCCTCGGTCATCAGCTTCGACATGCCGTAGGGATTGATCGGGCGGGTCGGCGCATCCTCAGCGACCGGCGACGATGCGGGGATGCCGTACGTCGCCGCGGTCGACGAGAAGATGAAGTGGCGCACCCCGCCCGCCACCGCACTCTCGATCAGCGCGCGGCTGTTGGCGGTGTTGTTGCGATAATATTTGAGCGGATCGGAGACCGATTCGGGCACCACCACCGATCCGGCGAAGTGCAGGATCGCGCCGACGCCATGGTCCGCGATCAGCCGGCCCACCAGGGCGCCGTCGGCGATGTCGCCTTCCGCGAACGTGGCCGCCCCCGGCACGGCCCAGCGGAAGCCCGTGACCAGATTGTCGATCACGACGACGCGCCACCCGGCATCCAGCAGCGCCAGCACGGCATGGCTGCCGATATAGCCGGCCCCGCCGGTGACGAGAACGGCCGGGCGGGCCGGAGAGGATTCGGACACGGGCACCTCGACGGTTCGAGTTTGGCGAGCCGGCTCCATGGCCGATCCGCCCTGCCGCGCCAAGCGGGGATCGGCCCTCCGGAGCGGACGCCTGACAACGCGCTTTGTCTACCAAATCAATTGGTGCGCAGCAGCATTGGGATGATTGTTCGGCAGCACTAACCGAATCGGTGATGATCTCCCGCAGCCGGGATCCACTCTTCATCCCGAGTCGCGGGCTGTCGGCGGATCGGGAGATGGCTGGCGGGAGAGAACCAAAAAGTGCGGGATTCCGCGTAATTTTAATTGTTTCATCGATAACGGCGGGATGTGGCCGGCGTGCGGAATCGCATGAATTCACAGGCATTAACGCAAGAGAGACGGAGTGCGGCTAGCGGATTGCGGGACGACAGGCGATATTGCAGCGCAAAATAAACTTGTCATTCAGTCCGGTTCGGCGGAATACCGCGAACCGGAAATTCCTTTGGGGAGGTCCGGCGTTGCGATGTGGAGGTCCGGTTTGACGGTCGAACTGGGGCGCTTCGACACCTCTCCGGCGCGCCGCGCCGGCCGGCAGGTCGTCGATGGGCCGGTTTCGAAAGAGCCTCTCCGGCTAAAGCTGTACCTCGCTCTGATCATCGTCGATTCGCTGGCGATGGTCGGCGGGTTTGCCGTCGGCAATCTCGTGCGCTTCGGCGATGCGCTCGATGCGCAGGGCGTCAACCTCGGGCTCGTGCTGCTGCCGGTCTATCTGGGCGTGGCGCTCAACAGCCGTGCCTACAGCATGGACGTGCTCGTCAGCAGCAAGCGCGGCATCTTCCGCGCGCTGATGGCGCTGCTGTTCGCGGTCGCCGCGACAACGTTCATCGCCTTCTACCTGCGCGCCGGCATGGATTTCTCGCGCGTGGTGTTCGGTGTCGGCACGATCGCGACGGCGCTGCTGATCGTTCCCGGGCGGCGCGTGCTGGGCCGCTACGCCGATCTGCGCTGCGGCTATTCGCCGCTGAGCGAAGTGGTGCTGCGCGACGGCGTCGAGTGTCTCGCCGCGCCCGGCGCGTATGTGATCGACGCGCGGGCGCTGGGGCTGCGCCCGGACATCGCCGATCCGCTGATGCTCGACCGGCTGGGCCGCATGCTGAAGAACGCCGACCGCGTCGTCGTCGCCTGCGATCCGGCAGCGCGCGCGCAGTGGGCGATGGCGTTGAAGGGCGCGAACATCTCGGGCGAACTGGTCGCCAGCGAGATCGACGAACTGGGCGCGATCGGCACCAGCCGCTATGCCGGGCACGCGACGATGGTGGTCTCGGCCGGGCCGTTGGGGCTGCGCGACCGGGTGGTCAAGCGCCTGCTCGACGTGTCGCTGGCAGGCGCCGCGCTGATCCTGCTCGGGCCGCTGATGGCGGTGGTGGCGCTGGCGATCAAGCTGGAGACGCCGGGCGGCGTGTTCTTCGTGCAGGACCGGCTGGGGCGCGGCAACCGCCTGTTCAAGATGTACAAGTTCCGCAGCATGCGATCGGACGTGCTGGACGGCGCGGGCCACCAGTCGACCCGCCGCGACGACGATCGCATCACCGCCGTCGGCCGCTTCATCCGGCGCACCAGCATCGACGAGCTGCCGCAGATCTTCAACGTGCTGCTCGGCGACATGAGCCTGGTCGGGCCGCGGCCGCATGCGCTGGGCTCGACCGCGGGGGACGAACTGTTCTGGGAGGTCGACAGCCGCTACTGGCACCGCCACGCGTCCAAGCCCGGGCTCACCGGCCTCGCCCAGGTGCGCGGCTTCCGCGGCGCGACGCATTGCCGCAGCGACCTGACCAACCGGCTGCAGGCAGATCTGGAATATCTGTCCGGCTGGACGATCTGGCGCGATATATCGATCATCTTCGCCACCTTCCGGGTGCTGATCCACAAGAACGCGTTCTGAGGCGGCCGTTCCGTGCTGTTGCGGCGCGGCCGGCGGGATGGCGCGGCGCCAGACGCGTGGCCGGCCGCGAGCGTCTCGGCGGCGGCAGCCGTTCCGGCCGATCGTGACGCGAAACACGTAAGCCGTTGCGAACTAACGCGTTCGGTTACTTTCTGAGGTTCGGACGTCAATCGTACCGCGCTGCCGGTGGTCCGGTAACGCCCCGGAAACCGTGCTGCAGTGCGAAATATTTTTCGCCGTCAGGCACAAAATGGTCCAGCCGTCATTGATTTGTTAGGCGAATCATGGGACACCGAAAGCGTGAACCGCCGAGTGGGTGTTCAGGAGGTCATTATGGCACTAAAGCGTATCATTGGGGCGACGGTCGCTACGATGCTGGTAACCGCCCCGGTTATGGCAGCCTCGGGTGAGGCCATTCGGTCCGCGAACACCACGGTTTCCACCTCGGCTCCGGCCGGTGCGACCGCCATCGTTCGTTCGGGTGCCCGCGTGGGCAGCCAGGTCGATCAGAAGAATTCGTTGCTGGGCGCGCCGCTGTTCCTAGCCTTCCTGGGTGCGGTGGCGATCACGATCGGCACGATCATCATCGTCAACAACAACGGTTCCAGCCCCGGCGGCTGAGCCGGCTGATCCGGCAACCGGCGGCGACGTCGATCGGGATAAGCATGATGCAGCGGCCCGAAAAGCCGCTGCATCTTTGCGTTCGGGGCGGGCGGCATCGAGCCGCGTGGCGGGATGGGCGCTGGCGTAACGCGCCTTGCGGATCGCGATCCGCAAGGCTGCGTCATGTGATTGTCGCGCCATCGGAGTGAGGGCTGGCCTGCATGTTCTTCGCGCGCCGCAAGCGGCAGATCGATCGGCCCGCGGCGGCGGTGCCGGCCGGTCAGCGCGTATATGCGGTCGGCGACGTGCATGGCTGCTACGCCCAGCTCGAGCGGATGCTGGCGCTGATCGAAGCCGACGATCGGCAGCGCGGACCGGCCGAGACGCAGGTGGTGATGCTGGGCGACCTGATCGACCGCGGTCCGCAGTCGGCGCAGGTGATCGAGCGGTTCGTGGCCGACATGCCCGCGTTCGCGCGGTTCCGCTTCCTGATGGGCAATCACGAGGAGGCGATGCTGGAATCGCTGGCCGAACATGCCGATCCCCGCGCCAGCGGCTGGCTGCGCTACGGCGGCCGCGAGACGCTCGCCAGCTACGGCGTGCCGGACGGCGTGCTCGAGCTGGGCGGCTGGCTGCTGTCCGATGCGCTGCGCCAGCATGTGCCCGCGGCGCATCTCGATTTCCTCGCCGCGTTCGAGGACACGATCGAGATCGGCGACTATCTGTTCGTCCACGCCGGGATCCGCCCGCGCGTCGCGCTCGACCGCCAGAGCACGGCCGACCTGCGCTGGATCCGCTCGGCCTTCCTGGACGACGAGACCGATCATGGCCGGATCGTCGTCCACGGCCACAGCGTCTTTCCCGATCCCGTCTTCCGCGCCAACCGCATCGGCATCGATACGGGCGCCTATCGCACCGGAACGCTGACCGCGCTGGGCCTGGAAGGCACCGCGCGCTGGACGTTGGCGGCGGGCGACGATGACGCATGAGGGCGCAGGCAGGGCGCCGGACATGACCGGGCCGATCGCCCCTGCGGGATCGGCCGAGGGGTCGTCGACCGTGGTTTACCGGCTGTCGCTCGCGCTGCTCGTCATCGCGGTGCTGCTGGGCGGCGGCGGCGCCAACCCGCCCCTGTTCGAGGCGCTGATCGAGCTCGCGAGCGTCCCGCTGCTGGGTGCGGTCGTGCTGAATTTCGACGCGAGCCGGACGCGCGGGCTGGCGCTGGCTGGGGTGGTGCTGCTCGCCGGTTTTGCGGCGATCCCGCTGGTGCAGCTGATGCCGCTGCCCGCCTCGCTATGGACCGCCTTGCCCGGGCGCGGCTTCGCCGTGGAAGCGGCCCGGCTGGGCGGCTTCGCCGGCCAGGCGATGCCGCTGAGCCTGGATCCCGAGGCCACGCTGCGCAGCGCGATGGCGCTGCTGCCGGGCGGCGTCCTGTTCGTGGCCGTGCTCCATCTGGCCGCCGATCAGCGCTGGCGGCTGGCGCAGACGCTGCTGGGGCTCGTCACGATCAGCGCGGTGCTGGGTGCGATCCAGGTGGCGTCCGGTGACGACCCGACGCTGTTCTTCTACAGCACCCAGCATATCGGCTATCCGATCGGCTTGTTCGCCAACCGCAATCATCAGGCCGATCTGCTGCTGATCGGCATCGTGGTGGCAGCCGGATTGCTCGCGGCCTACGAACCCGCCCGCCGGTCGCGGCTGCAACCGCCGCTATTCTACGGGCTGATGACGCTGTTCGTGGTCGAAGTGGTGACGACCAGTTCGCGGATGGGCATCATCCTGCTGGTGCCGACCCTGCTGTTCGTGCTGCACAGCCTGATCGTCCGGACCGCGGGCAAGCTCTCCGTCCGCGGCCGGGGGCTGCGGATCGCGCTGATCGCCGTGCCGTTCGTGTTGCTGGTGCTGGGCGGCGGCGTGCTGGAGCGGGCGACGCGGCGCTTCGACCGGCTGCACGATACGCGGTTCGATTTCTGGCCGGACGTGCGCTGGGCGATCGACCAATATTTTCCGGTCGGATCGGGGATGGGCACGTTCGACACGGTGTTCCGGTCGGCCGAGCGGCTGGCGATGGTCGCGCCCAACTACGTCAACCATGCGCACAACGATTATCTGGAGGTGGCGCTGGAAGCGGGCGTGCCCGGCCTGATCGCGGTCGCGGCGTTCCTCGTCTGGCTCGCCATCGCCGGTTATCGCGGCTGGCGCCGTCCCGGGCGGCGCCCGGACATGCTGCGCCGGATAGCGCTCGTCTCGATCGCCGTCATCGTGTTGCATTCGGTCGTGGATTATCCGCTGCGGCAGATGTCGCTGGAGACGATCTTCGCGCTCTGCTGTGCCTTGCTGGTTGCACGGGGCGACGGTACGCCGCCGATCCGCACGCCGGGCTCGAAGCGGCGCAACCTGCGCGTATTGCGCCTGGTCGAACCATGACCGGCACCGGATCGGGACGTTCGGGGAAGGTCGTCCGTACCCGATCGGCGCGCGAATGGGTTTGACGATTCGCCTCTTCTTCGCTTATGCACAATAAATCCGGTGAGGATTAACCGCCCGCCAGACGGTTAAATCCTGTTCGGGCATCGCGGTCGGCCGCAGGTCGCGGTTCGTTCGCGCTCCGGGCGATGCGGATTGCGCGGCGTGGCGGGGTGGCTGGGCCGATGGTGGCGCAACGGGAGCGGGTGGCGATCGGGCGGCCTTATTCCCTAAATCCGAGCAAGCGGTGGTGAGGCGAAGCGTATGAAATGGGTTGCGTTGATGCTGTCCGTGGGTGCGCTGTTCGCTGCGGCTCCCGCTGTTGCCGCTCCCGAGACGGTTCCGAGCGTCCAGAGCGGTCCATCGACGAACTTTCCCATCGCCGCTGCCAACCAGGCGCCGGCCGATTATCGGATCGGGCCGCTCGACAAGATCTCGATCACGGTGTTCCAGGAGCCGGACCTGTCGCTCAAGGACGTCCAGGTGGAGGCGAGCGGCCAGATCCTGCTGCCGCTGATCGGCGCGATCCAGGCATCGGGCAAGACCAGCTCGGAGCTGGCGCGCGAGATCGCGGCGCGGCTGGGCGAGAAATATCTCCAGTCGCCGCAGGTCTCGGTGCTGGTCAGCGGCTCGGTCTCGCAGCGGGTTACCGTCGAGGGCCAGGTGCGCGAGCCTGGCATCTACGAGATCCAGGGCCAGACGACGCTGCTGCAGGCGCTGGCGATGGCCAAGGGCCCCAGCCAGATCGCCGCCGACCGCAACGTGGTGATCTTCCGCGTGCTGCAGGGCCAGCGGATGGGCGCGCGGTTCGACATCGCCGACATCCGTTCCGGCAAGGCCGACGATCCGCAGATCGTGGGCAACGACATCGTCGTGGTCGGTCTCTCGCGGATCAAGGCGTTCTGGCGCGACGTGCTGTCGACGGCGCCGCTGATCGGCATCTTCCGGCCGTTCGGCTGAACGGGGGAACAGACGGTGCGGCATGATCGAGATCGGGTGACAACAAGATGAGCCAGCTAGTTTTGGATCGTAGCGGCCAGGGCGGTACGCCGCAGGTGCCGAGCGACGGTCCCGTGCCCGATTCGGCCGGCAGCGGATCGGCGGCCGCGCTGGACATCGATCTGCGCAAGATCTGGGCGGCGCTGTATCGCAACATCTGGCTGATCGGCGCCATCATGGCGGTGGCGATCGTGCTCGGCGTGGTGGTGACGCTGCTCAGCACGCCGGTCTATCGCGCCAAATCCAGCATCCAGATCGAGCAGCAGTCCACGCGCGTGCTGGACCAGCGCTCGGACATCGAGCCGACCTCGGCGCTGGCCGATACCGACCGGTTCCTCCAGACGCAGGTCGACATCCTGAAGAGCCGCTCGCTCGCGCAGCGCGTCGCCGATGCGACCGGGCTGCTCAACAATGACGAATTTCTCCGGGCGATGAAGGCCAGGCCGGTCGGTGCCGGCTTGTCTCCGGCCGCGGCGCGCGATGCGCGGCGGCGGCCGACGGTCAACCTGCTCGTCGCCAACATGTCGGCGACGCTGCCGCGCAGCTCGCGCATCGTGGCGATCGGGTTCGATAGCCCCAGCCCGGCGGTCGCGCAGTCGATCGCCAACGCCTATGCCGACAACTTCATCTCCAGCACGCTGGCGCGCAAGTTCGACGCGTCGTCCTACGCCCGCGACTTCCTGCAGAACCAGCTCGCCGCGACCAAGACGCGGCTGGAACAGTCCGAGCGGGAGATGATCGCCTATGCCCGCAGCGCCGAGCTGATCGATACGAGCGGCGGCAGCTCCGGCGACAGCGCCGCGAGCGGAACGAAATCGCTCGTCACCGCGCGCCTCGTCGCGCTCAACAGCCTGTACCTGTCGGCGCGCGCGGCGCGCATCCAGGCCGAGCAGCGCTGGCGGCAGGCGAGCGGAACGGGCGTGATGACGCTGCCCGAAGTGCTCAGCTCCAGCGTTGTCCAGAGCTTGCTCGGCAAGCGTGCCGAACTCGCCGCGAACTACCGCGAGGAAGGCACGCGCCGCAAGGCCGACTATCCGACGATGCAGCAGGCCGCGGCCGGGCTGGAGGAGGTCAATGCGCAGCTGGCCCGCGCGGCGAGCTCGATCCGCTCCTCGATCCGCGACCAGTATAACGTCGCCGCGCAGCAGGAGCAGGCGCTCAACCGCGATCTGACCGCGCTCAAGTCCGCAACGCTGGCCGAGCAGGACCGGAGCGTCCGCTACAACATCCTCAAGCGCGAGGTGGATACCAACCGCGTGCTGTATGACGGCCTGCTGCAGCGCTACAAGGAGGTCGCCGCCGCCGCCGGCGTCACCGCGAACAACGTGTCGGTGATCGATCGGGCGGAGATCCCGACCTATCCGGAGCGGCCGCGCCCGGCGATCAACATGGGGCTGGCGCTGGTGTTCGGCGCGTTCCTCTCGCTGCTCGTGGTGTTCATCCGCGAGAAGTATGACGACACCGTCCGGATGCCGGACGACGTGGAGGGCAAGCTCGGCATCCCGCTGCTCGGCAGCGTCCCGCGGCTGGCCAAGGACGTGCCGCCGATCGAGGAGCTGCGCCGTCCCGGATCGGAGATGTCGGAGGCCTATTTCTCGATCCGCACCTCGCTCCAGCTGATCGGCAAGCACGGCCTGCCGCGCAGCATCCTGATGACCAGCAGCGAGCCGGCCGAGGGCAAGACCACCAGCGCGCTGGCGCTCGCGCGCAACCTGGCCAATATCGGCGCGCGCGTGCTGCTGATCGATTGCGATCTGCGCCGGCCGAGCGTGCATTCGGTATTCGGCCTGTCGCGCACCAAGGGCGTCACCAACATCCTGGCCAACCAGGCCAAGATCGCCGACGTGGTGCAGGATACCGACCTGGAGAATCTGAAGGTCATCTCGTCCGGCCCGCTGCCGCCGACGCCCACCGAACTGCTCGCCGGCACCGGCCTTGCCGAGCTGATCAAGAACGCGCTGCTGGAATATACCATCGTGCTGATCGACGGCCCGCCGGTGATGGGCCTGTCCGATGCGCCGCTGATCGCGTCCGTGGTCGACGGCGTCGTGCTGGTGGTGGAGGTCGAGCGCTCGCACCGCGGCCGCGCCAAGTCGACCGTGCGCCGGCTCCAGGCCAGCCGCGCGACCGTGCTGGGCGCGATCCTGACCAAGTTCGATGCGCGGCGCGCGGGCTTCGGCTCCGATTACCGCTACATCTACCAGTATGAGAGCAGCGACCGGGGTGCGGCGGTCGCCTGATCTCCAGCAGCCGGATCGGGACGCGCGCGCATGACCGCGGGAGGCACACGCGCTGTCCGGGTCTGTGTCTGCATCCTGCTGTGCGTGCTCGCGGCCTGGGGCATCTACGCGACCACGTTCCGCGCATCGATGCTGCTGGCGGTCGGGCCGACCGCGGCGGAGCGCTTCTGGCCGGGATCCGCCGAGGTGCTGGCGCAGCGCGCCGAGCAGCGCCTGGCCGCGGACGACGCGGCGGGCGCCGCGCGCGAGGCGCGTCGTGCGCTCGCGCTGGTGCCGGTCAAGATCGCCGCGCTGCGCACGCTGGGCCTGGCGGAGCAGGCGCAAGGCGACCTGTCCGCGGGGCTGCGCTGGATCATCCTGTCGGGCAAATGGGGCTGGCGCGACACGCCGACGCAGGTGTGGCTGCTCAACTGGACGCTGGCGCAGGGCGACTATCCCAGCGCCATGCAATATGCCGACGGGCTGCTGCGCCGCGAGATCGCGAACCGCGATATCTATCTGCTGCTGCTGCCGGTGCTGGAAAACCCGCGTGCGCGCCGCGCCTTCATCAGCCGGATGGAGGATCAGCCGCCGTGGCGGCCCGACTTCTTCGCGGCGATGACCGAGACCGATCCGGCGCGGGCGGGCGCCATGACCGGGGTGCTGACCGACCTCGCCGCCACGGCCACGCCGCCCACCCGCCTGGAGGCCGCGCCCTATCTTCGCCTGATGGTGGCCAAGGGCGACTATGACGCCGCGCGCAGCCTGTGGGCCGCGCTGTTCGCCGGATCGCACGGTGCCGGCCGCACCCCGCCCAACGGCGACTTCGCACAGGCCGGGCAGCAGCTGCTCAGGCCCGAGGAGATGTCGCCGTTCGATTGGCAGGTCGGCATGCCCGGCGGCGGCGTGGCCAGCATCGAGCAGACCGGCGATCCCGCGCGCGGACTGGCGCTGTATGCCCAGTATGACGGCGTATCGGGCGTCGATCTCGCGCGCACGCTGGTGGTGCTGCGGCCCGGCGCCTACCGGCTGAGCGTGCTGATGCGCAGCGATGCGACGGATGCCCGCGACAGCCTGATCTGGTCGATCTCGTGCCACGGCAGCAAGGACGAGCTTGCCGTCACCCCCAGCGCCGGGCTGGCCGCGGGGCGGTGGACGCCGATCGCGGCGGATTTCGTGGTG
Source organism: uncultured Sphingomonadaceae bacterium (assembly GCA_964252145.1). GTDB lineage: Bacteria > Pseudomonadota > Alphaproteobacteria > Sphingomonadales > Sphingomonadaceae > JAQGLK01. Next base: position 20,442 of record CAXUMU010000011.1, on the reverse strand, counting down.
CCGGCGTCGGGCTGCGCGGCGCAGGACCTGCGGCTGCGCGGGCTGACCGGCGCGCGTACCCGCGACGTTTCCGCCTGGTTCGACGATGTGACGATCACGGCGCGTGATCATGGGGCCGCGGTCGCGCAGATCAGGTCGGCCGTTCCCGCCGTTGCGGGATCGATCGTCCGGCAAGAATAGAAACGAAATGGTCTCCGAGCAGATCCTGGGCTACGTCCTGATCAACGCCGTGGTGATCACGGCGGCATTCCTATTCTCGTGCTATATCCTGTTCTTTCGCTACGGCCTGCCGGTCTATCACCTGATGGGCTTCTATCAGGTCTATTTTATGCTCGGCTTCGTGCTGCGCCCGTGGGAGCTTTATTTCTCGGGGCAATCTACGCTGTGGTATAATATCGGCAACACTCCCGACGGCCCGTCGCTGTTGTGGTCGACGATGGTGATCATGCTGGCGCACTTCTCCGTGCTGGCGGGATTTGTGGTGACGAATCCCAGATTCGGCCCGGTGGCAGCGCTACGGCCGATCAATCTAAGAATCGGCAACCCGACCGGGTTCACGATCGCGGTCGTGGTCTGCGTGCTGCTGGGCATGTACGGCACCTACACGCTGTTCGGCACCGGGCTGGACACCACGCAGGCGGTCGCGTTCAACGTGGAGCGCGACGCGCGCGGTGCGCTCACGACGAGCGACGTCTCCGGCTATCAGACGATCCTCGCCGAGTTAATGACGATCACGCTGATCGTGCTGTTCGCCGTCCGGCGGACGCGGCGTCTGGCGATCGCGATGATCGCGATGTTCGTGATCTATCGCAGCTTCGCCGGTGCGGGCCGCAATGCGTTCGTGGCGGTGATGACCGGCGTCATCTTCATCACGCTGATCAATGCCCGCCGCCGGCTGCCCCCGCCGCGGATGATCATCTACGCGCTCGTGCTGCTGTTCATCTTCAACATAGTCGGGTCCGACCGGCTTGGCCTCAGAAAGGTTGCGGCCGGCGAGCAGACTTTTTCGCAGTTCATCGACAATTATTTTCACCAAGATACGCAGACGGCTGCGGTGACCGCCAACATGCAGGAGTTCGACGTATTCTCGTCGATCCTGGCGGTCGTTCCGGAAAAGAGTGGGTACAGCTACGGGACGCAATATCTTCGGCTGCTGGTATGGCCGATACCCCGTCAGCTATGGCCGAACAAGCCCGTCTATACGTCGATCATAGATCTGAACGACTATGGCGACTTCAGAAATCTGTCGCTGACCATGTTCGCCGATAGCTACACAACTCTCGGCCTGCCGGGCATGGTGATAATCCTGTTTTTGATTTCGTTGTCGATCAACCGCTTATACGCGCGAGTAGTCGAGAGGCCGACGCCGTTGTGGCTGATGGTATATTTCTGTGTGGTCATCTACCTTCCCATTCTGTTCCGGGATGGTCCGGTGCAGGCCGCATATTATTATCTCGCGCTTGGGCTGGGGGCATTCATCCTGTGCCGCGCCGGCAACCTTCAATTGGGTTCCGAGAAATGAGCCGCCGCATCACGCGTCGATCGGGGTTCGGCCGCATGCCGCACCGGTGTCGCCGGGACTGCGTGGCCAATGCGGGCTCTCTGAACATGGAGCATGGGGCATGTTGAAGACCATTCAGGCGGCCCGCGCCGTCGCCTGCGTCAGCGTCCTGATCTCGCACGCCGCCGCCGTCGTGATGCTGCAGAAATATTGGGGCACGCCGATCCTGGGCGGGTGGCTGCACATCGGGCGCTCGGGCGTCGATCTGTTCTTCGTGATCAGCGGCTTCATCATCTTCAGCGTCCACCATCAGGATATCGGCCGGCCGTCGCGGATCGGCCGGTTCGCCTATAATCGGTTCACCCGCATCTACCCCTTCTACTGGATCATCGCGGTCTCGCTGATCATCCTCACCGCCTACGGGCTGTTCGGGGTGCCGCGCGTCTACCGCCCGATCGAGCTGGTCGATTTCCTCGGCCTCGTGCGGATCGTCCCGACGCAAAGCCCGGTGGCGGTCGCCTGGTCGCTATATTTCGAGCTCATGTTCTATTTCGTGTTCGCCATTCTGATCCTGAACCGGCTGGTCGGCCTGGCGGTGATGGCGGCCGCGCTGGCGCTGGTGTGCGTCGGGATCGGCTATGAGGCCGCGGGCGTGCGGCTGGTGAACGACTATATCCTCTCCAACTACGCGCTGCTGTTCGAATTCGTCGGGGGCTATTGGGCCTGGCGCTCGCAGCAGTGGCTGACCGCGGCGATGGGCAGGAAGCTGCTGGCCGCCGGCCTCGCTGTGCTGGTGATCGCCATCGCGGTGGTCGACGTGATGGAGGTGTACGAGCGCTTCCTGTTCTCGCGCCTGCTGTACGGCCTGGCCTACACGCTGATCGTCGCCGGTGTCGTGGCGATCGAACGGCATCGTCCAGTGGCGGTCCCGCCCTTCCTGGTGAAGCTGGGCGACGCGTCCTACGCGATCTACCTGGTCCATTTCCCGACCATATCGTTGTTCGCCAAGGCGCTGATGCGCACGCCGGTGATCAAGACGCTGCCCTATCTGGACTTCGTGCTGCTGTCGCTGATCTCGCTGGGCGTGGGGCTGCTCGCGCACGAGCTGTGCGAGAAGCCGCTGATGAAGAAGCTGCGCCGCCGCCCGGTCGCGCGAAGCGTGGCGATGGCATGAAGGCGAACGTCGCGGTGTGCGGCCGCTTCCACTTCGCCAATTACATCGCCCGGATCGATCGCGCCGGAATGCTCGGCCGCTTCTACTTCTCGCACAAGTCGGCGACGACTGCGGCGCTGGGGCTGTCGCCGGGGCGGGCGGTGAACCTGCCGCTGAAGGAATATCTGGTGCAGGGGCACGGCCGCCTGCTGGGCACGGCGTACGGTGCGGCGGCGTTCGGGATCTACGGCGCGATCTGGGCGCGCGGCGTGCTGGCGCGGTGGCAGCCGGCCGATCTGCTGCATGTGATGGCGCACGGCCACGAATCCGCGCTCATCGACCGCGCGCGGCGCGACGGATCGCCCGTGCTGGCCGAGGCGGTGAACACGCATCCCGACCACCAGCGCGCCATCCTGCGGCGCGAGGCGGAGCATTGGGGCGTGCGCAGCGGATCCGACAGCCGCACCCCGCGCGAGGAGCGCCTGCTGGACGAGGTGGCGCGGGCCGACCGGATCCTCGTGCCGACCGAGACGGTGCGCCGGTCGTTCACCGCGCGGGGCTTCGATCCGGCGACGATCGTCAAGCTGCCTTATGCGGCGAACGTCGCGCGGTTCAGCGCGCGCACCGCGGAGGAACGTCGTGCACGTCCCGCGGGCGGGCCGCTCCGCGTGATCTGCGTCGGGGCGATCGGACTGCGCAAGGGCCAGCTCCACCTGCTGGAGGCGTGTCGCCGGCTCGGCCGCGAGATCGTCGAGCTGACCCTCGTCGGCACGGTGGCGAACGAAGTGGCGCCGCTGCTGGAGCGCTACAAGGGCGGCTTCCGCCACCTGGAGCGGGTGCCGAACACCGAGCTGCGCTCGTTGCTGATCGCGCACGATTTGTTCCTGCTGCCGTCGCTGGAGGAGGGGCTCGCGGTCGCCAATTGCGAGGCGCTGGCGTGCGGCCTCGCCGTGGTGACGACGCGCGAATCCGGCGGCGAGGAGCTGATCGCCGACGGCGAGACCGGCTTCCTGATCGAGGCGGGATCGACCGAGGCGATCGTCGCCAAGCTGCAGCAGCTCCACGCGGATCGCGATCTGATCGAGGCGGTCGGCATCCGCGGCGGCGAGGCGGCGAAGCACCAGATGAACTGGGATCGCTATGCGGACTCGTTGATGGACGTCTACCGCGACCTGGCCGGAGCCGCCCCGGCGCGCGCGAGCGCGGCGCGATGACGATCCTCGACGCCGCGGCGCATAATTCCAAGGTGGGCGGCCCCAGCTTCACGCTGGGCAACCGGCTGTACCGGCTCGCCTGGGGGATCTGCTGGACGCTGCTGGCGCGCTGGACGCCGCCGCAGCTGAAAGCCTGGCGGCGCGTCCTGCTGCGCGCGTTCGGGGCGACGATCGGCGAGGGCAGCGACGTCCGGTCCGACGCCACGGTGTGGAGCCCGCGCAATCTGGCGATGGGGCGCTTTTCCACCATCGGCCGCGGCGTCCATTGCTATTCGATGGGGCCGATCGTGCTGGACGACTATGTCGTGATCTCGCAGCGCGCGCATCTGTGCGCCGGCACGCACGAGACCGCGACCGCCGCGATGCAGCTGCAGGCGCGCCCGATCCGCATCCATAGCCATGCCTGGATCGCGGCCGAAGCGTTCGTCGGCCCGGGCGTGACGGTAGGCGAGGGCACCGTGCTGGGCGCGCGCGGGGTTGCCGCGCGCGATCTGGCGCCGTGGGGCATCTATGCCGGCAATCCGGCGCGGCGGATCCGCGACCGGCCCAATTTTACGCTCGATCCGCCGTTCGCGCCGTGACGCTCGACCTCACCGTCGTCCTGCTGACCTATAATGAGGCGCGCCACATCGCGCGCGCGATCGAGAGCGTGCGCGGCATCGCGCGCGCGGTGGTGGTGATCGACTCCTTCTCGACCGACGACACCATCGCCATCGCCGAGCGCGCGGGCGCGACGGTGCTGGCCAATCGCTTCGTCAACCAGGCGCGCCAGTTCCAGTGGGGCATGGACCATGCCACCATCGACACCGGCTGGGTGATGCGGCTGGACGCGGACGAGATCATCGAGCCCGACCTCGCCGCCGAGATCGCCGACAAGCTGCCCGGGCTTGGCCCGGATGTCGTGGGGGTGAACCTCAAGCGCAAGCACATCTTCATGGACCGCTGGATCCGTCACGGCGGCCGCTATCCGCTGGTGATGCTGCGGTTGTGGCGGCGCGGCCACGGGCGGGTCGAGGACCGCTGGATGGACGAGCACATGATCGTCTGGGGCGGGCGGACGGTCACGTTCGACGGCGGCTTCGCCGATCACAGCCTGTACGATCTGACCTTCTTCACCGACAAGCACAACCGCTACGCGACGCGCGAGGCGATCGACCGGCTGGGGCGGCGCTACGGACTGTTCGCGGAGGATAAGGCGCTCTCGGTCGGATCGGCCTCGAAACAGGTGGGCGTCAAGCGCTGGATCAAGACCCGGCTGTACGATCGCCTGCCATTCTGGTGCGGGCCGCTTGGATACTTCCTGTATCGCTACATCGTCCAGCGCGGCTTCCTCGATGGGCGGCCGGGGCTGATCTACCATTTCCTGCAGGGCTTCTGGTATCGCTTCCTGGTCGGCGCGAAGACGATCGAACTGGGGCAGGCGCTGGCGGCGTGCCCGGACCGGGCGGCGCGCATCGCGACGCTTGCCCGCCTGACCGGCTACGATCTGGCCGCGATCGCGAAGGACGGTGCCGCTCCAGCGGACGGTGACCGGACGGTCAGGGCAGCTTGATCATCAGACCCTGCTGAACGAACAGTTGGGTCGGCGCGAAATCGGTGAACACCCGGACGGTCGCCCCGCGCCGTTCGGCGAACTCGAGCAGCAGCCGTCGTGCCGCGGGCACGTCGCCGGTGAAATCGTCGCGTCCCTTGTCGCTATTGTCGAGGTAGATCATCCCGCCGGGGCGCACCAAGTCCAGCGTCCGCTCCGCGCACAGATCGCGAACCATGCCGTCGTTCATGATCAGATCGAAACCGTCGCCCCGTTCCGCTTCGGTCACCGTCGAATAGCTTTCGGGATCCTCGGCGAAGCGATAGGTGAGGTTGGTCACCGTGCGCGCGTGCATGATCTTCGTAACCTGATCGTACCAGGGCCGGTAGTTTTCGATCGAGACGACGTGTCCGGCATGCTGCGCGTACCAGACGGTCGACATGCCCGAACCGAATTCGAGCACGCGGCTGCGCGGCGTGAGATGGCGGGCGATCACGTCCTGCGCGTCGTACGAGATCCACGGACGTACCTGCCTGGCGTTAAGCCCAAGCCGCGCCATGCCGGTTATCAACGCCCGGGGACCGTTGCGCAGCGCACGGGGCAGCGTCACCAGGTTGCCCAGTTCGTCATGGAGGCGGGTCTTGCGGGCGGGGTCGCCGGCGATCAGTCTGTTGAGCACAAAATCTCTCCTGCTGCAGCGCAGCATTGCGTGCTTTGCACGTCGTCGTCAATACGCGGCGCGCGCGGCGAACCGCATCGGTACGCGAACCGGGGATATTGCAATGCACAAATTGGCCCGTTAGGCCAGTCCCGCTTCGGCGTCCCCGGGCATGCAAGCGGATGAGGAAGCCGTTCGGTCATGGCAGTCACCCTATGATCGCGCAGACCGTGCTGCCGGGCACCGACCTGAGCGTCTCGCGCTTCGCGTTCGGCACCGCGAGCCTGCATCACCTGCGTGACGCTGCGGAGCGCGAGCGGCTGTTGCTGAGCGCGGCGGATGCCGGCTTCACTCATTTCGATACGGCGCCGCTTTATGGTTTCGGCGGGGCGGAGCGGCTGCTGGCCGCGCTGTTCGCCGCGCGCCGGGGAATCACGGTCGCGACCAAGGTCGGGCTCTATCCGCCGGGCGGGGCGGATCAGGGCGAGACGGCGATGCTGGCGCGCAAGGCGGGGGGCAAGCTGCTCGCCGCCCTGTCGCGGCCGATCGCGGACGGGTCGGTCGCGCGCGCGCGGGCCAGCCTGGACGGCAGCTTGCGCCGGCTCGGGCGGCCGCAAGTCGACCTGCTGATGATCCACGAGCCGCAGCGCGCGCTGATCGCGACCGACGAATGGCAGCGCTGGCTGGAGGAGGAGCGCAGCGCCGGCCGCGTGCGGCAGTTCGGCCTTGCCGGCGAGATGCGGCGGATCGCGCCGTTCCTGGGCGATCCGCTCGCCGCCGTGATCCAGACCGCCGACAGCATCGCCGGGCGCGAGGCGCAGCCGCTGATCGCGGCCGGGCGGCCGCTGCAGCTGACCTATGGCTACCTGTCGGCCGCGTTGAAGGGCGGCACCGCCGATGCCGCGACCGTGCTGGCGGCGGCGCTCGCGCGCAATCCGGACGGGGCGGTGCTGGTCAGCACGCGCAACCCCGATCGGCTGGGGCTCTATGCCCGGCTCGCGCCGTGCTGAGGAACCTGGCCGATGGCGGCGAGCGCCGCCGCGAGCTTGAAGCCGACGTGCTGGTGATCGGCGCCGGCGTCGCCGGGCTGATCGCGGCGACGCGGCTGGCCAAGGCCGGCCGGCGCGTGGTGGTGCTGGAGAGCGGCGATCGCCACCAGCCGGCGGACACGCACCCGCTGAACGAGGTCGTGCAGCTCGGCGATCGCTATGCCGGGGCGGAGGAAGGGCGGTTCCGCTGCCTGGGCGGGACCTCGACGCGCTGGGGCGGGGCGATGCTGCCGTTCCTGCCGGCCGACATGGAGCCGCACAGCGCCGGCTGGGCGGCCGACTGGCCGGTGCGGCTGGACGAGGTGACGGGCTACCTGTCCGAGATTGAGGCGCTGTTCGGCCTGCCGCACGACAGCTACGACCGGCCCGAGCTGTTCGCGATGGCCGACGGGTCGGAGCCGGAGTGGACCGCGCGGCTGGCCAAATGGCCGCCGTTCAAGCTGCGCAACGTCGCGACCCTGCTCACCGCCGGCATCGCCGCGCCGGACGGCCCCGAGGTCTGGCTGAACGCCACCGCGACCGGCTTTCACCTGGATCCGGCCGGGCGGTTGGCGGGGGTGACCGCGCGCGGCCCGGACGGCGCCGAGCTCCACGTGCGTGCGCCCGAGACGATCGTCGCCGCCGGCGCGATCGAGAGCACGCGGCTGCTGCTGCTGCTCGATCGGCAGCACGGCGACCGCATCTTCGCGCCCGACGACGTGCTGGGCCGCTACTTCCACGATCATCTGAGCGCCTTCGCCGCCGACGTCGAGACCGCGAGCCGCAGCGCGCTGAACCGCCTCGCCGGGTTCCGCTTCGAGCATGGCGGGATGCGCAACCTGCGGTTCGAGCTCAACCGACGCGGCCGCATCCTCCACCGGCTGCCCGCCGCGTTCGCGCATATCGGCTTCGCGTCCGACGTGCCGACCGGGTTCGACGCGCTGCGCGGCATCTACCGCAACGTCCAGCGGCGCGCGCTGCCGGCGGTGGCGGACGTGACCGCGCTCGCCGCCAATGCGCCGTGGATGGCGCGCGCGGCGTGGTGGCGGTTCGTCCACCGGCGGCTGCTGGTGCCGTCGCAGGCGCGCTTCGAGCTGAACCTGGTGATCGAGCAGAAGCCGGATTCTGCAAACCGCATCACGCTCGCGCCGGATCGCGCCGATCCGTTCGGCTGCCCGCTGGCGGCGATCGACTGGCACGTGGGCGAGGAGGATCTGGACAACTTCGCCGCGATCTTCGATCGCTTCGCGGCGCAGTGGGCGGCAAGCACGCTCGCGCCGCTCGCCACGATCGCGGGCCGCCCCGCCGCCGACGTACGCGCGCGGATCGTGGAGGGCGGCGGCATCTTCCACCCGGGCGGCACGGCGCGGATGGGCGCGGGCGCGCAGGCGGGGGTGCTCGATGCGCAACTGCGCTGCTGGCGGATCCCGAACCTCTCGGTCGTCTCGACCGCCGCTTTCCCCACCGGCGGCGCCGCCAACCCGACGCTGATGCTGATGCTGTTCGCGCTGCGCACGGCCGACCGGCTCGCCGGCAGGACGATGCCGCCGCCGAGTTGACCTTGTCCACCTTCCGGCGGATAAGCACCGCCAAGGCGCGCGATAGCGCCGTTCCGGGAGGGGCCTGAACGCCGATGCGCTGCACGAACTGGATGCTTTCCCTGGCCGTGCTGCTGGCCGCCGCGCCGTCGGTTGCGCAGGCGCCGGCCGCGCCCCCCGCCGGCGGTTTCATGGTCAAGCCCGCCACCGCGGCCGATTATGCCGCGCTCGCCAAGCTGCCCGATTGGAGCGGGGTGTGGCAGCCCGACTGGGGCGCCTTGTTCTCGGGCAGGGGCGGCCGCAAGCCGGTGACGCCGGATTATGCCCCCGCAACGAAGAAGCTGGTCGACGATTTCAACGCCCGGCAGAAGCTGGGCGAGAACCTGCAGACCGACATGGCCAATTGCGTGCCGGCGGGCATGCCGCAGATCATGCGCATGCCCTATCCGATCGAGTTCCTCTACACCCCCGGGCGGGTGACCGTGCTGATCGAGACCGAGAGCCAGGTCCGCCGGATCTACACCGACGGCCGGGCGCTGCCGGACGATCCCGATCCCGCGTTCAACGGATCGTCGGTCGGCCATTGGGAGGGCGCTACGCTGGTCGTCGACACGATCGGGCTCAATCCCAGGACCAGCGTGATGGCGGCCGTGCATCCGACCGAGAATACGAAGATTCGCGAGACCTTCCAGCTCGCCAAGCCCGACCAGCTCGTGGTCACGACCACGATCACCGATCCGGCGCTGTTCGCGACGCCGTTCGTGCAGGTGACGCCCTATGGGCGCAAGCGCGATTGGCAGATCCGCGAATATGTCTGCCAGGAGAATAATCGCGATGCCGCCGACGCGAACGGCCGGCCGTCGCTGAACATCGAGGAAGATCCGTTCGGCCCGGCGCCGGCGAAGAAGTGAGGAACCGATCGATGCCCCGTTCACCCCTGCGCCTTGCCCTGATCCCCGCCGCCCTGCTCGCGATGCCCGCCGCCGCGCACCATTCCACCGCGATGTTCAACTGGGGCACCGAGGTGAAGATGGCGAACGCCACGGTCGAGCGGTGGGACTGGACCAACCCGCACACCTTCCTCTACGTGACGGTGCCGATTAAGGGCGGCGGGACCGAGCGCTGGGCGTTCGAGGGGATGAGCCCGAACCATCTGGGCCGCACCGGCTGGAGCAAGCGCACGCTGAAGCCTGGCGACAGGATCGCGCTCACTTATTATTCGCTGAAGGACGGCCGCAAGGGCGGCTTCGACGTCAGCGTCACGCTGCCCGGCGGGCAGACGCTGCGCCAGCTGAACAGCCCGACCGACAATCCGGCCAAGGAAAGCTGAGTCCGCTGTTTCTGTGATCCATCCCATGGTCGATCGGGGAGCAGATCGACCCGTTTGCAGGAGCCCGTCGCTTCGCGTGCGTAACGCCGGATAATCGGCGAACCAAAATAAAACGGGGAGAGAGATGGCTGAGAATCTCGTGGTCCGGCGGCTCGTGCGCACGTCGGCGGCCAGCGCCGCGGCGCTGGCGCTCGCCATCGCCGGTGCGGTCGAAGCACGTCGTCGCCGCCAACCTGCACGGCGACCTGGTCGACCTGTGGGCGGGGCCGCTCTCGTTCGCGACGGGCGCCGAATACCGCGTCGACACGATCGACGTGACGCACGATCCGCTGTCGAACTGGTTCGCCTATTTTCCAAAACTTCGGCGCCGACTTCAACGGCAAGTCGAAGGTGGTCGAGGGCTATCTCGGCGCGCCTCCCGGCGGCGCGCAGTTCATCATCGACAAATGCTTCGCCGGCGTCGCCGCCGCCTGCACGCTGATCAACCAGGGCGCGGGCATCACCACCGGCCAGACCATCACCGAAATCCGCAACATCACGCTGAACCTGGACGAGATCCGCACCAAGGGCATCGATTTCGAGGCGGATTACCGCATCCGGCTGGGCGAGGGCGGCAACAGCATCCTGCTGCGCGGCATCGCCACCTATGTCGACGAGCTCTCGACCAAGAGCTTCGGCGATGTCGTCGACCGGGCCGGCCAGACCGGCGGATCGGCGGCGCAGGCCTCGCCCAAGTGGACCGCCAACGGATCGGTCACCTTCGCCACGCCCAGCGCCTCCGTGACGCTGCAGGGCCGCTACATCGACAAGGGGCTGTACGACGCGCAGCGGATCGGGCCGGACGATCCCCGCTACAAGACCACGCTCGCCAACAGCATCAGCGACAACAAGGTGGCCGGGCGCTTCTACCTCAACCTGTTCGCCAGCATCGACCTGCTGTCCGACGGCAACCGCAAGTTCGAGCTCTTCGGATCGGTGAACAACCTGCTCGACAGGGCGCCGCCGGCCGCGCCGGAGACCGCCTTCTACACCAACCCGGTCTATTTTGACACGCTGGGCCGCTATTACCGGGCCGGCGTCCGCGCGAAATTCTGACGGGCCGCGGCGGCGGTCAGGGCGAACGCGGCCCATGAGCCGCCGGGCCTATCGCCGTCACCGCAACCGGGAAGTCCGCGCATGGGTCGGCCAGGATCATAGCAACGATGCGGCCGACGCCTCGGGTTTCGCGCCGATCGGCGTGTTGATCGCGCCGAAAGGGCGCTACGGTGCGCGCGGCGACCGGATCCGGCGGGGGCGGCGGCCGATCGATCGGGAGAGGAAAAGCGATGTTCAACGGGCGGCTGGCGGACCTGATCGACGATCGTCCGGCCGACGGCGTGTTCCGCGTCAGCCGCGCGATCTACGACGATCCCGACGTGTTCGACCAGGAACTGCACGCGATCTTCGAGGGCGGCTGGGTGTTCCTCGGCCTCGCCAGCCAAGCCGCCAACCCCCACGACTTCTTCACCACCATAATCGGGCGCGTCCCGGTGATCGTCAGCCGCGACGGCGAGGGGGCCCTGCGAGCGTTCGTAAATTCCTGCCCGCACCGCGGCGCGATGATCGCGCAGACCGCGGCGGGCAATGCGCGGCTCCACGTCTGCGCCTATCACAGCTGGACGTTCGACAGCGCCGGCCGCAACCGGAACGTCAAGTGGCAGAAAGCCGGCTGCTATCCGGCGGCGTTCGACCGCGCGGATCACGATCTCGCGCGGCTGCCCGCGTTCGGCGAATATCGCGGCTTCCTGTTCGGCAGCCTGGTCGCGGGCGTGCCGACGCTTCCGGACCATCTGGGCGAGGCGGCGAAGCTGCTCGATCTGGTGGCCGACCAGAGCGAGGAGGGGCCGGAACTGGTGCCCGGCGGCGTCACCTTCACCTACGACGGCAACTGGAAGCTGCAGCTGGAGAATTGCTCCGACCAATATCATTTCACCTCGACCCACCCCTCCTACCTGCGCGTGCTGGAGAAGCGGCAGAAGCAGGCGGACGCCGCGGTGGTGCAGTCGAGCCTGGCGTCGAGCAGCTTCTGGCAGGGCGATGAGGGCGAAAACGTCGCCGGCGGCACCTTCACCTTCGATCATGGCCATGTGCTCAACTGGGGGATGATGGGCGTGAGCGAGGCGACTCCGCTCTACGAGAGCGCGGAGCGGCTGGCCGAACGCCACGGGGAGGCGAAGCGCGACTGGATGTTCCAGATGCGCAACCTGACCATCTTCCCCAATCTGCAGGTGGCGGAGAACGCCTCCAGCCAGCTGCGCGTGATCCGGCCGATCGGCGCGGACCGCACCGAGATGCGCACCTGGTGCATCGCGCCCAAGGGCGAGAGCGCGGACGCGCGCCGCCAGCGCATCCGCCAATATGAGGACTTCTTCAATCCGAGCGGGCTTGCGACCCCCGACGACACGGTGACCTACGAGAATTGCCAGCGCGGCTTCGCCAGCCGGGTCGAGCCGTGGCTGCAGGGCTATTCGCGCGGCATGACCGCCAGCCAGGAGGGCGGCAACGCCTTCTCCGACGCGCTCGGCATGACCCCCAGGCGCAGCGTGATCGCGGGCGGCCAGCTGGCCGACGAATCGCTGTTCCACGGCTATTACCGCGAATGGGCGCGGCGCATGAGCGCGGCGACGCCGCGATGAGCGCACGCATGACGCGGGCCGAGGCGGAGGAGCTGCTGTTCCGCGAGGCGCTCCATCTCGATCGGCGCGAGTGGGATGAATGGCTCGCGCTGTACGAGGGCGACTGCGTGTTCTGGGTGCCGGCGTGGCGCGACGAGACGAGCCCGACCTCCGACCCCGACCGCGAGCTTTCGCTGATCTACTATCGCGGGCGGCGCAACCTGGAGGACCGGGTGTGGCGCCTGCGTTCCGGCCAGTCGGTCGCCTCCACCCCGCTGCCGCGCGTCGTGCACGCCGTGACCAACGTGCTGATCGAGGGCGGGGAGGACGACGGGACGGCGGTGAGCGCCAGCTTCACGGTGCACCTGTTCGACGTGCGCGCACGGCGGACGCACGTGTTCTTCGGCCGCTACGAACATCTGCTCAGGCCCGCCGACGCCGGCTGGCGGATCGCGCGCAAGAAGATCTTTCTGCTGAACGACATCATCCCGACCGTCGTCGATTTCTACAGCCTGTGACGGCCGGCGGAGGAGCATCGTCCATGAACCAGGTCGTCATCGTCGGCGCGGGCGCGATGGGCTGCCTGTTCGCGGCGCGGCTGGCGGAAGGCGGCGCGGCGGTGACGCTGGTCGACGTCGATCGCGCGCGGCTCGCCGCGATCGCCGAACGGGGCATCACGATCGACGACGATGCCGGCATGCGGGTGGTGCCGGTCGGCGCGGCGCCGGCCGGGGAACTGACCGACGCGCCCGATCTGGTGCTGCTGTTCACCAAGGGCCTGCACAGCACCGCGGCGGCGCGCTCGGTCGCGCATCTCGCCGGCGCGCAGACCTACGCGCTCACGCTCCAGAACGGGATCGGCAATGCCGAGATCCTGGCCGAGACGTTCGCGCCCGAACGCGTGCTGCTGGGCGTGACCGCGCTGCCCTCGAACCTGGAGGGGCCGACGCACATCTCGTCGCACGGATCGGGCTACATCCGGCTGGGCGCGCTCAGGCCGGAGGGGATGGCGGGCGCCGAGGCGGCGGCGCGGCTGCTCGCACGCGCAAACTTCCAGGCGGAGGTCGACGCCGACGTCGAGGTGGCGGTGTGGGAGAAGGTCGCGTTCAACGCGGCGCTCAATCCGCTCGGCGCGATCACGGGCCTCACCAACGGCCAAGTCGACAGCGCCGCCGGCCGGCGCATCGCGTTCGCGGTGGTGGGCGAGACGGTGCGCGCCGCCGCCGGGCGCGGCATCGTGCTGGACGAGCCGCGCATCCGCGCGCAGATCGACCATGCGCTCGCCCACCACCGCGATCACCGCGCCTCGATGCTGCAGGACCGGCTGGCCGGGCGGCAGAGCGAGATCGAGTCGATCAACGGCGCGATCGTGCGCGCAGCGGCAGCCGCCGGCATCGCCGCACCGGTGACCGGCGCGCTGGCCGACCTGATGCGGATATTGGACGGCAGCCGCGCCGGCTGATGCCGGTCGCGATCTGCGGCGCCGGCATCATGGGGTAGCGTTCAGTCGGCGAACAGCCAGGGCTGGACCGCCTTCTGGCGCGCCTCGAAGCGAGCGATGTCGTCGCCTCGGGCGTTCAGGATCATCGCGGTCTCGTCCCACCCGTTCAACAGCGCGGCGCGCTGCTCGCGGGGAATGGCGAAGCGCAGCGCCGCCGCGCCGGCCACCGCGATGGTCTGCGCCTCCAGATCGACGGTGAACGGCTCCGCCCGCTCGGCCAGATCCAGCAGTGCCGCGACCTGCTCGGCCGGCAACACGATCGGCAGCACGCCGTTGCGGAAACAGTTGCCGTGGAATATCTCGCCGAAGCTGGGCGCGATGACGCAGACGATGCTCTGGCCGAGCAGCACCCACACCGCCTGCTCGCGGCTGGAGCCGGAGCCGAAGTTGGCGCCGGCGACAAGGATCGGGGCGGTACGCCACGGCTCGCGGTTGAGCACGAACCCGGGCAGCTCCGCGCCCGCCGCATCGAACCGGCGATCGTGGAACGCGTAGCGGCCGAGACCCTCGCGCGCCGTGATCAGCAGGAAGCGGGCGGGAAAGATGATGTCGGTATCGACATTGTCTTTGCGCAGCGGCGCGGCAAGGCCGGTCACGCGGACGAACGGCTTCATCGGCCTACTCCCGCTATCGTGCGGATATCGACCAGATGGCCCGCGATCCCCGCGGCGGCGGCCATGGCCGGGCTCATCAGGTGGGTGCGCCCGCCCGGACCCTGGCGGCCTTCGAAATTGCGGTTGGAGGTGGAAGCGCAGCGCTCGCCCGGAGCCAGCCGGTCGTCGTTCATCGCCACGCACATCGAGCAGCCGGCGTGGCGCCATTCGAATCCGGCGGCACGGAAGGTCGCATCCAGCCCTTCCGCTTCGGCCGCATGCTTGGTCGCGGTGGATCCCGGCACGACGATCGCCGTCACCCCATACGCCACCCTGCGGCCGGCGACGACCGCCGCGGCGGCGCGCAGGTCCTCGATCCGGCCGTTGGTGCACGATCCGATGAACACGCGGTCGATCGCGATCGCGTCCAGCGGCATGCCCGGGGTCAGCCCCATATAGGCGATCGCCTTTTCCGCGCGGCGGCGGCGTGCATCGTCGTCGATCTGCGCTGGATCGGGCACGTGCCCGGTGATCGGCGCGGCGTCGTCGGGGCTGGTCCCCCAGCTCACATGCGGCGCGACGGGGGACAGGTCCATCGTCAGCT
>CAXUMU010000011.1:0-5127 GCA_964252145.1 uncultured Sphingomonadaceae bacterium | reverse complement strand
GAAGCTGGCCGGATCGGGCACTACGCCCCCAATCGCCACCGTGTCCTCCGGACTGGTGCCCCAAGTCACAGTCGGCTCTACGGCGGCCGCGTCGATAACCACGGATTTGTCGAACCGCGCGCCCTCGTCCGACGGCAGCGTCCGCCAATAGGCGACCGCCTTGTGCCACAGCGCACCGCGCGGCGCCATCGGCCGGTCCTTCACGTAGGCGAAGGTGGTCTCGTCCGGCGCCACCAGCCCGATCCGGCCGCCGGCCTCGATCGTCATGTTGCAGAGCGTCATGCGCGCGGCCATCGACATCGCCGCCACGGCGGGGCCGGCATACTCGACCGCATGGCCCGCCGTCTCAGCGCACCGATCCGCGCGATCAGCGCCAGCGCCACGTCCTTGGCGGTGACGTGCGGCGACAGCGCGCCCACGAGTTCGACCCGCATCGTCCTGGCGCGCGTCTGGCGCAGGCATTGCGCGGCCATCACCGTGCCGCACTCGCTCGCGCCGATGCCGAACCCCAGCGCGCCGAAGGCGCCGTGCGTGGTGGTATGGCTGTCGCCGCAGACCAGCGTGATGCCGGGCAGGGTGAACCCCGCCTCCGGGCCGATTACATGGACGATGCCCTGGCCCTCGCCCTCCAGCTGCCGGTAGGGCACCTGGAAGTCGGACGTGTTGGCGACGAGCTCCGCCACCTGCGCGGCGGCGAGCGGATCGGCCATCGCGCCGCCACGCGACCGCGTCGGCACGGCATGATCGGCCACCGCCAGATGCGTCTCGGGCCGCCGCAATGCCCGGCCCGCCGCCCGGAGCGCCTGGAACGCCTGCGGGCTGCTGACCTCGTGGACCAGGTGGCGGTCGATATACAGCAGCGCGTCTCCGCCCGGGAGTTGGGCGACGACGTGGCTGTCCCACAGCTTATCGTAGAGGGTCGAAGGCATAAGCGGAGCGGCTCGATCGCGACATGTTGGCCCGCGTGATGCCGGGCGGGGGTGAACGTCCGATCCGACGCCGGGCGCATCCGATTGGCGACTATTCGCGCCGCGTCGCGCGCATAGCGGTTGCCCGCCGTTCCGGACCAGCCGGCGCGGAACCTCAGAACGTCATCTTGACGTCGGCGGCGAAGCTGCGCTGCGGGAAGGGGTGGAAGAGGAAATATCCGTCGTCGTTGACGTTATCGACGCCGATGCCGAGTTCCATATGCTCCGCGACGCGAAACCGCGCGCGCAGGTCGACGACGAGATATTTGTAGAAGCCCTGATAGGTGTTGCCGACGACGTCGCTATTGTCGAGCGCGCCGTAGTTGCGGCTGGCAAAACGGGCGGCGGCGGTCAGCGCGACGCCGTCCGTCGGGCGCCAGGTGCCGACCAGGGTCGCCTTCCAGCGCGGGACGCTGGGCAGCAGCTTGCCCACCGCCGCCGGGAAGGCGCCGTCCTTGCTGGTGACGGCATCGGCATAGGTGACGCTGCCGGCCAGATCGACGCGCGGGACGGCATCGGTCCGCTGCGCCGCCAATTCCACGCCGCGCGCGCGCGTACGATCGACATTCTGGACGAAGGTGCCGATCTGGACGGGCACGACCGGCAGCGGCCCGCTCTGCGAGATCAGCGCGTCCTTTACGATCTCGTCGAACAGCGAGACGCGGATCGTGCCGTGGCGGTCATGCTGCTCCAGCGCCAGCTCGGCGGAACGCGCCCGCTCGGGGCGCAGCTTCGGGTTCGGCACCGACGGCACCGGTGTGGTCACGATCTGGTAGAGCTCTCCCACCGTCGGGAACCGCCAGGCCTGCCCGAATGACAGCCGCGCGGTCAGCCGCGGATCGATCTCGAGCGCCAGCGCCGCCTTGGGCGAGAATTTGTCGCTGCTCAGCTCGGGCTGGAGCACCGGGCCGATCAGCGGCGCCTGCGAATAGTTGAAGCCGTCATAGGCGCGCCACCGTTCGTAGCGGCCGCCCAGCGTGAGCGTCAGCGGCGGCAGGATGCGCCAGGCGTCCTGCGCCCAGAGCGCGTAGGTGCGCGTCTTGCCGCTTCCCGCCAGGTTCAGCGTTCCCTCTGGTCCGCTGGTCCAATCCGCGGTGTTGTAGCGGTTGCTGTCGAGCTCGAACCAGTCGGCGTGCGCGCCGAAACTGAGGCTGTGGGTCGCCGCCTCGTCCGGGCGCCACGCACCCTTGGCGTCGAACGTCTTCCAGCCGGTTCCGCGCAGGTCGGTGATGAACCCCGCGCCGCCGCTCTGACCGGCCGGCAGCGCGGTGTTGGCGATGCGCTGCCGGTCCTTCGCGACATCGTACAGCGTGCCGATCACCTGCCAGTCGAACCGTTCGCCGCTGCCGTTCAGCGATACATTGTGCGACCATTGCCGCTGTTCGGTCTGGTAAACCTGGCCCGCAAAGGTGCTGGCGGCGATCGTGTAGGCGCGGCCGCCATTGTTGATCGCGCCGGCGTAGACGGGCAGGCCGGTCGCGCCGTTGGTCAGGTAGCTCTCGACCGTGGAAGCGGTATCGTTGAGGAACAGACTGCCGACATAGGTGAGGCGAAACGCGGGCGAGAGATCGAGCGCGGCCTTGATCTTGAACCGGTCCTGCACCTGGTGCTCGAACCCGGTCGCACCCAGCACGCGGATCGCGCCGCCGGTGCGGTTGACGTCGTCATAGCCGCCGGTCGTCGGAACTCCGGTCGTACCGGCGGCGGCAGGCCGGGGTACCGTCGCGAAGCCGAGCGGCTGGCCGCGGCTGTCGACATGATCCGCGCTGGCGAAGATCGCGAGCGGCCCCACGCGGTCGCCCACCGTCCCGCCGATCTGATAGGCGGGCAACGTGCGGTGCGTACCGTACAGGTCGAACTCTTGGACACTGGTGCCGGCGTCCAGCGTCGCCTCGAACCGGTCGGGCAGGCGCGTGGTGATGTTGACCACCGCACCGATCGAATTGCCCGGATAGGCCGCGGAGAAGGGGCCGTACAGCACGTCGATGCGGGCGATCTCCTCGGTGCTGACGAGGTTCCAGCGCGGCGACGCGGTCGTATTGTTGTTGCCCACCAGCGCGGACAGCAGCGCGCCGTCGGCGTAGATCAGGCTGCGCGCGCTTGCGCCCAGCCCCGAGGTGCGCGTCGCCAGCGGCGCCTGGCTGTCGCCGATGTGGCGCTTGCGGACGACGAGGCTCGGCAGATATTTGAGCGTATCCTCCACGTTGCGCGCGTTGATCGTCGTACCGATCGTCGCGGCGTCGATCGACGCGCGCGAGGCGGGCGCGTTCTCGATCGTCTGCGTTCGCCGCTGCGCGGTGACGAGGATGTCGTCGCCGCGGGCGGCCAGCTGCACGTCATCGGCTTCGGCGGCGGCGGCCGGCTGCCCGAGCGTCAGGAGGGATGTGCCGACGAGAATGGCGACGCGGTAACGCGCCGCGTCCAGCCCGCGGGGCTGGAGCAAGCGAATGCCAAGCATGTGAATATCCTGATCGGGCCGCGACCCGGCCCATGCCGGCGTCGCGTTGATGTTGACGGCGGATCAGGCGGCGGTCGGCGGCCCGCGGAGCGGCGGACGCAGATAGGTCGGCAGCGCGATGCGGCGGCGCGGCGCGGCGCGGAACACGGTCGCGACGATGAACGCGATCGCCAGGGCCAGCAGGATCGGATCCGCACCCGCCAGCGACGGCGTCGAGAGGCCGGAGAAGCCGCACGGCGTCTCCCCCTTGCCGTGCCCGCCCTTCTGGTCGTGGTGGCCCGCCATGCCGTGCATCGTCATCCCGGCGGGGCCATAGTCCGAGCACAGCTCGATCGCGACCGAGCCGCCGGAAAAGGTCGGCATGTAGCCGGCGGGAACCGCGATCCGCATCAGCAGCGCCAAGCCGATCAGCCAGACGCTCGGCCAGCGGCGCTGCAGGAGGTGATGCCGGAGCGACTGCACGGGGCCGCCATATCGCCGGTCCGGCGGCCTGTCACTGATTTGGGTCTAGCGTGCCGGCTCCACCGCCAGCGTGACCGGCCCGATCAGGCCCGATCGCCTGAGCGGCGCATCGGCACGGTAGGTCGGCAGCGCGGTGAACGTGATCCTGGCCGCGCCCGGCTGGGCG
The DNA here is from genome assembly GCA_964252145.1 of uncultured Sphingomonadaceae bacterium. GTDB lineage: Bacteria > Pseudomonadota > Alphaproteobacteria > Sphingomonadales > Sphingomonadaceae > JAQGLK01. The sequence goes on along the minus strand of CAXUMU010000011.1, from coordinate 1,073 downwards.
TCGCCGATCAGCCGGTTGACCCAGAGGTTCGCCACGCGGATCTCCAGCTCGTTGCCGGTATCGCGCACCGCCGCGCCGATATCGATCCGGTTGGGAGCGTGCCACGTCGTGCCGACAAGCCGCCCGTTGACCCGCACCTCGGCGACGTCGCCGACCGTGCCCAGATCGAGCCACAACGGCTTGCCGGCGCGTGCTCCCTTGGGCAGGGCGAAGCGGCGGCGATAGGTCGCGACGCCGGAGAAATAGCGGATCGCCGGGTTCGCCTGCGCGTCCAGCGGCACCAGCGTCGCCAGGCTGATACCGGCGGGAGCGCCGCGGCCCGGCTGGAACGAGACCGCCCAGCCGGCGGACAGATCGGCGAGCTGTTCCCGACGCGGCGGCGCGACCGCGAGCGACGGCGCGGCGGCCGCGCGCCGGAACAACACGAACAGCGACTCCTCCGGGCCCAGCGGCAGCGTGACCGCCGTCCGCGCGCCGTCCGTCCGGTACGCGGCGGGGGTGCTGCTGCCGTCGTCGGCGCGCCACAGATCGGGCGCGCGACCGCGGACGCGGAACCGCGCATCGATCGTCTGCGCGCGGTTCGTGCGGTTGCTGACGAAATAGAGGTCGCCTTCGGACAGCGCCCGGTGCAGGAACAGCAAGCGGCTGTCCGCCTGGGGTGGCGCATAGTCGAAGTCGGGCAGCACGCCGCGCGCGGCGAGTGCCGCCTCGACGTCGGTGCCGGCGATCACGCGCCCCTTGCCGACGACCGTCTCGGGCGTGCCGCTCCACAGCCGTTTGGCCAGCGCGGCGAAGGCGGCGGGATCGTCGTTCAGGCCGGGCGAGCCGGTCGGCGCCTGCCCCACGATGGTCGCGCCGGCCGCGGCGAGATTGGCGATGCGGCGCAGCGTCGGCAGCGTCATGCGCCGGCTCGATCCGCCGAGATAGAGCAGCCGGTAGCGCGCGCCGCCGCGCGAGACGAGATCGCCGCCGTCGACCGACAATTCCTTCGCCAGGATGTCGGCGTTGACGAAGTCATAGCCGTAGCGCGTAGGCACATCCGTCAGCGGACCGCCCAGCGTCAGCGCGGTGAT
>CAXUMU010000010.1:0-31435 GCA_964252145.1 uncultured Sphingomonadaceae bacterium | reverse complement strand
GACGTGGATCGAGCTGACTCGCGCGTGCAGGCCTTCGGCGCGCACGGCGGCGCCCGCGCGGCGTAGGGTTATCTCCCCCTCGGAACGGCATTGCCCGGCCGCCCCGCTTATGCCGGCCCAAAGACTCGGGCAGACTGCGGGAGAGCGCGATGGCGGACGGCAAGATCATTTTCTACGACCTGCAATTGTCCACCGGCGCGACGATCAGCCCGTTCGTGTGGGCGACCAAATATGCCATCGCCCACAAGGGGCTGGAGATGGAGATCGTCCCCGGCGGCTTCACCGGCATCCTGGAGCGCACCGGCGGCAAGTCCGAGCGGCTGCCCGCGATTGTCGACGATGGCGAATGGGTGCTCGATAGCTGGCTGATCGCCGAATATCTCGACGCCAAATATCCCGACCGCCCTACGCTGATCGGCGATCCGAGCGTCAAGGTGCTGGGCCAGTTCACCGAAAGTTGGCTGTGGCAGCAGGCGATCAGTCCGTGGATGACCTGCTACCTCAAGAGCTACCGCGATCTCTCGTGGCCGCAGGACCATCAATATGTGACCGACTCGCGCGAACGGATGTTCGGCCGCAAGCTGGAGGACATCGTCGTCGGCCGCGAGGACCGGCTGCCGCTGGTGCCGCCGAACCTGGAGCTGTTCCGCCAGACGCTGCGCCAGCACCCATGGCTGGGCGGCGAGCAGCCCAACTATGCCGATTACCGCGCGCTATCCGTGTTTCTGTTCTGCGCCGCGGTCGCCGACACGCCGCCGCTGACCGAGGACGACCCTTTACGCGACTGGATCGACCGCGGTTTCGATCTGTACGGCGGTCTCGGCCGCCATCCCGGCATGCACCCCTTGTTCGGGCTGCAACTGCGCGAGGGCGATCCCGAGCCGTTCCAGAAGGAACTGCGCGGCGGCGGCCTGGCCAGCCGCAACACCGGGCCGGCCTCGACCAAGGCGGAGACCGACCGGATCACCGGCAGGAGCTAGGGTTTGCGGCGACCGCTCGTCCTTCCAGTTGCACCGAACCCGTCGAAGTGCCTGCGCAGCCGAACGAATGGGCATCGACAGGCTCAGCCCAAACGGGCGTTGAATTGGAGACGGAAATGGAGCGACTTGTGATCTGACCGACTTGCTCCCTCTCCCGACGGGAGAGGGCTTGATGCGGCGTGATCCCAAATTCCAGCGAAGGCGTGGCAGCCGCCTGGCGGGCAAGGTCGCGCTGATCATCGGTGCGGCCGGCGCGATCGGATCGCCGACAGCGCGGTGGGGTGACGATCAAGCCGGGGATGCGAATGTAGTCGTCGCCCTCTCCCGGCTGCGGGAGGCGGCTACTTCGGCGCGTCGCTCTTCGCGCCCAGCTGGTAGAAATAATTGGTCACGCCGTCCGGATCGTTCAGCCACACGGTGCCGATGTTGAACCCCGGCACGCCGCCCAGCGGCGTCTCCACCGTCACGCCCTGCGCCTTCGCCGCCGCGTCCGCCGCGTCGATATTGCCGATGACATACTGGATGCCCGCGCTGCCCGTGTCCGCCGGCAGGTCCTTGCCGACCGACCACAGGCTGATCACCGTCTCACCGTGGCGGAACGGATATTTGGTCACGCCGAGTGCGGCATCCCGCACCGGCGGCAGTTCCTCCAGCCCGGCGAAGTCGCGGTAGAAAGCGCGGCTGCGCGCGAGGTCGGTCACGTTGATGCCCACCTCGACGCCGGTCGTGCCCGGCGCGATCACCAGCTCCAGGTCGAACCCGGCCGGATCCTTCACGAACGCGACGCGCTTGCCCGCGACCGTCTTGAACGGCGGCGCCGGATAGCCCCCCGCTCTGAACCGCGCGACCACCGCCGCTTCGTCGGGGAAGGTGAGCGTGAGCAGCCGGATGCCGGTCGCCTCCGCGATCCCGCCGACATGATAATTGCGCCCCTCGGTCAACCCGGTCGCCAGCTTGATCTGGCCGGTGCCGCCGACGCGGAACAGGATCATCTGGAGACTGGCGTTGACCTGGATCGGCTGGAGCGGGGCGAGTGCCAACGCGGTCTGGTAAAACTCGATCATCTTCGCGCGATCCCCGGTCGCGAAGCGGCGAAAGACGTTCATCGAGCCCTGCAGGAATTGCGGCCGCGCGGGGGCAACCTGCGCGAACGCCGCGACCGGTGTCGTCAGCAGCGCGGCGATCAGCACCGTCTTCCATCCGTACATGCGGGTCTCTCCCTCCTATTTCGGCAGCGCGAAGGCGATCAGCGCCTCGTCGCTCGCGGGCTTGCCGTCGGCGCCGCGGATGCCGCCGCCGAAGTTCGCCGCCATCACCGCGACATATTACCGCCCGTCCTTGCCGCGGTAGGTGATCGGCACCGCCTGCGCGCTATAGCGCAGCTGCGTCGTCCACACTTCCCGGTGGGGCGATAGTCTCCTGCTTCTACAACGAGCGCGGGAAGCCCAGGGATGCGGGCTTTCGCCTGCGCGCCGGCTTCTGCACCGCGCTCTGCGTGAATACGCCTGCCGGCTGGCGCGCGCTTGCGCTGCACATGGCGCCGCTGCTGGCGCAGGTGGTGGACGCATCGCCCTCGTGACGCGCCCCCGCCCCTAATCCCGTGCCGGCTTCGCCACGCTCGCGGCCACCGGAATGGGATAGCCTGCGTTGGGATAGGTTATGCACAGATGGCGGAACGGCGCGTCCGACAGCACCCGCCAGACCACCCGGCAGCCGCGCGGCAGAAGATAGACCGAACCCGGCCCCGCCTCGACCTTGCCGGTTTCCAGCATCAGCGGCGGCAGATGATATTCGATCTCCGCTCGCCCGGAGACGACATATTGCACCTCGTCATGCGCGAGCGTCCAAGTGATATCGGTGCCCTTGACGAAATCCTCATAGTTCACCTGCGCGGCCGGCTCGTCGATGTCGGTGTTGACGGCACGGAACTTGGACCCCGGATAAACGGAAATTCCAGGTCCGGCGCGGTATCAAGATCGCCGTCTTCACAGGTGTAGATGGCGAACTTGCTCCAGGTGATGCGGTCCATTCACTCTCTCCTGCATCCGATCGCCCGACCGATGTGTCAGCGCAGGCCCAGCGCGCCGGGATTGATCAGGCGATCGGGGTCGAGCACGTCCTTCACCCCTTCCAGCACCCGCGGCAGCGCCTCGTTGTTCATGATCTCCTTGAACGGATAATATTTGCCGATCTGGAGATGCAGCCCACCGAGTCCGTCGAACAGGTCGCGCAGTTCGTCGCGCAGCTTCAGCGCCACTTCCCGGCGGGCCTCGTCGGCGGGAATGTCCTTCCACTTCTGCGCGAACTCGGGCTCGATCAGCGACAAGCGGAAGTCGCCCAGCTGGTCGCGCCAGTAGAAGCTCGGCTCGATCACGAATTCGGGGCCGGAGAAGCAGGTGAGGTACGATGTCTTGATCCCCCATTGATCCATGATCGGCTTGCGCTCGGCCAGGAACCGCTCGGTGGTCTCGGCGGCGGCGATCGCGCGCGAGAGCGGGAAATAGCCGTCACCGGCAGCCAGACCTCGCCGTCCGAGCCTAGCAGGATCGCCCGCACCCCTCCGAACGGCGCGTTGCGGAAGACGGTCGGGATCGAATTGACCATCTCGGTGCCGCCTTCCTCGACGCAGATATCTGCCGCGAGATCGGCACGCTCGGCAGCGACGGCCTCGGTATGCGCATCCAGCGTCATGTGCAGCGAATAGGGCACGTCCTTCAGGATCTTCTTGCCGCCCAGCGCCACCTGCGCCGCGCGCTTCAGGTTCTTCAGCCCGCCCTTCCGCGCAATCTTGCCGACGATCGACAGGCCCTCCTCGAACGTGATGCCCTGCTTCTCGAACCCGCTATTATAATAGGGATCGAACCCATAGCATTCGGAGGCGATGGCAAGGCGCGCGATCCGCACCTGCGCAGACAGCATCGCGCCCAGCGTATCGAACTTGTACGAGAGAAAGCCGGTATGCTTGGGCGTCGTCACCAGCCGGAGTGCGGCGACCGCCTTGATGCCCATGGCGCCGGTATCGGCGGTGAACAACCCGGTGACGTCCGGGCCGAAATGGCGCCAGAACGGAGTCGAGTTCTTATGGGCCCACGATCCGGTCGTGAGCAGCGAGCCGTCGGCCAGCACCACCTTCAACCCGATCACGCTTTCGGCGGCGGTGCCCATCGTGCCCGATCCATGGAACAGGCTGTTCTGGGACAAGGCGCCGCCGACGGTTGCGTACATTCCCGACAGCGGGCCCCAATAGGGCGTGCGCACGCCATGCGGGGCGAGCGCTTCGTAGAGCTCCTTCCACGTGCAGCCGCATTCGACGATGCAGCCGCATTCGACGATGACGTACATGTCGTCGGCGTTGATCTCGAGGATGCGGTTCATTCGCCGCATGTCGACCATCACGGTCGCTTCGCGGTCGGGCGTGTAGCCGCTGGTATAGGACATGCCGCCGCCGCGGGCGACGACCGCCAGCCCGGCGCGGGTGGCGACGCCGACCGCCTGGGCGAGCTGTTCGGCATCGCCGGGCTGGATCACCAGCCTGGCGGTCGGATGCGCGCGGAAGCTGAGGTCGTCTGAATAGAATTGGCGCTCCGCCGCATCGGTGAGGACGTGCGCGCGCCGACGATCTGTCGAAGCTGGCGAACGACCGCCTCGTCACCGTCGCTCGTTTCCGCCGCCGCCGTGATGCTCGTCATGCAAACGCTCCATGTGTATGCTGATCTTGTATGCGTTTTCTCATGCAAGATATAAGCGCCTTCCTGGCAGGGTTGCGCATCGACGGCACTGCGCTAATGGGCGGCTATGGCCCAGGACGCGCAGGTTACCGACACCACGGACGAGCGGTCGGCGGCGTCGCTCGTCAGCTTCGTCGTGGACGCGCTGATCAATGGCGTCTTCAAGGGCCGCTATGCTCCGGGCCAGCGACTGATCGCCGCCGATCTGGCAGAAGAATATCAGGTCAGCCGCGCGCCCGTGCGGGAAGCGCTGCACATGCTGGCCGGCGAGGGCGTGGTCGAGCTGATCGCCAACCGCGGCGCGCGCATCCGCCGGCTGAGCGTGAAGGAACTGGTCGACTTCCTCGAGTTCACCGAAGCCATCCTGGTGCTGGGGGTTCGGCTGGCGACGGCGCGGATGGCCGAGCCCGCATGTCGCGAGGTGGTGATCAAGGCGCAGGAGGCGCTGGAGGCAAGTCGGGCCCGAGGCAATTCGCGCGACTTCGTCGTCACGCTGTATCAATATCATGTCGATCTGAATGCGATACCGGGCGGCGGGCCCCGCCGATGCGCCGGCGATCGTCTTTTTCCACCAGACGGCGTCGTCGGGTGCGATGTGGGAAGGGGTGATGACACGGCTCGCCGCGAGCTACCTTGCCGTCGCGCGCTTTCACGCCTGCGGCCATCACACCGGCGGGTGCATCGCGCTGGAACTGCCTGGGCTGCTGGCCGGCCCGATCGAGACGCTCGCGATCATCGGCCCGGTGCTGGTGAACGAGGCCGAGAAGATCGAGTACCGCAAGACCTTCGTGCGTCCCTTCGCGGCGGAGCAGAGCGGCGCGTTCCTGCAGACCGCATGGGACTATCTGCGCATGATCGGCGCAGGCGCGAACCTCGACCTCCACGTCCGCGAGACGATCGACCATCTGATCGCGCACCGGACGATGCCGATGGCGTTCACGGCGGTATGGGAACAGGACGTGGAGGCGCTGCTCCGCGGTGTCGACGTGCCGCTGCTACTGATGTGCTCGGACACGGATGTGCTGCGGCCGCTGTTCGATCGCGCCTGCGCACTGCGCCCCGATGCCGCCAACGCCCTTACCGGCGGCGCCGATTACGAGCCTGATCTGGATGCGGATGGCGTCGCCGCGGCGCTGACCCGCTTCCTGCAGCGCTGAACCGCAACGGCGCAGCGCCGTCAGGATGGTGCCGCCGTGAGTTGGGTGGTTGCGAGGGGGGCGCCTCGGCAACGATTGGCGAGGTCGATAGCCGATCCGACGTCGATAAGCCGCGGCTGGATCTTCGGCGGAATGGCTCGCTGTCGTGCTCCCGATTTGGTATTGGCGCTCGGGAGTTCCCGGAGAGAGGCGGAGGCACGATGCTGTTCCACACGATGGTCGGTTCGAACGACATAGAGCGTTCCCGGCGATTCTACGACGCGGTGCTCGGCTCGCTGGGCGGCGGCGCTGCCATGAAGAACGTGGCGGGAAGCGGCCACACGCGCCTGTTCTACCGGACGGAGGGCGGCACGACGTTCGCCGTCACCGAGCCGATCAACGGCGAGCCTGCAACGGTCGGCAACGGCAGCACCGTCGCCTTTGCCTGCGCGTCGCCCGAGCAGGTGCAGCAGTTTCACGATGTCGCGGTTGCGCACGGCGGCACCTCGATCGAGGATGGACCCGGCCCCCGCGAATCGCCGATGGGGAAGATCCACCTGGCCTATGTTCGCGATCCCGACGGCAACAAGCTATGCGGCATCCATATTCCCACATGAGGCCGGCCGCGCGCGGTGAACCGGAGGCGGCGATGCGGATCGACCTGCCTCTGGAGTGTGATGACGGTTATCTTGAATAACTCTCCGACCCGTTTGTATCGAGCGCAGTCGAGACACGTTGCCGCCTCGTAGGTCGCGCGGGCGGCGGCGCGCTTTTCGATATGGCCGACGATCACGCGCTTGCCGACCACCATCTTCAGGGCGTCGACCGCCCCGTCCTGCGGTAGCGGATAGAGGTAGGTCGCCTCCATCCACGCAGATGAAGTGTTGCGGAAAACCTGCGTCACCCGCACCCGCGCGACCGGACCGGTGACCGTCACGTCCATGTCGGTGCCCAGGCGGACGGCGGGCAGCGCCTGCGCAATACGCGGCCCGCGCAGCATCAGCGTGCCGGCACCCGGACCGTCGTCCTGCACGACGGCATCGGCGGCGGTGGTGGTGGCGCTCGGCGTCGTGACGGCGGCGGGTGCGGCGGCGGCAAGCAGCGCGATCGCGGGGATCAGCGCGCGGTGGCGGGAAGGCAGACGAGGCATGGCTTGGCTCCAGCAGCGAGGTGGAGCCGATCCCTTATGCGCGGCCGATGCCGGACAGCCACGAGCAGTTGCGCCCTCTTCCCGCCGCCGTCCGCCCCGTCCGGCGGGATGGTACGCCGCAGTTGACGGCATGTGCGCAAACGTGCGGTTCTGTGCGCAAGGGAGGCGCGATGCAGGATCACGAACTACGCGACGCCGAGGCGCATGAGGTCGGCCGGCGCGTGCGCGAGGAGCTCGCCCGCCGGCGCATGTCCCGCCAGGCGCTCGCCGACATGGCGAAGGTGAGCCTGTCGACGCTGGAAAAGGCGCTCGCCGGCACCCGCGCTTCACGCTATCGACCACGCTGCGGATCGAGGAGGCGCTGGGCATTCCCCTGCTCACGACGCTTCAGGTCGGGTCGGGCTCGCAGCTCGTGCCGGTCGCCTGCGCGATCGCGCTGCGCAAGTGCGCTGGACCAGAGGATCCTCCGATCGGCGTGGTCGCTCCCGGCTCCGATGGCTATGAGGCCTGCCGTCAAATCCTGGATGCAGCGATCGCCGACGACTTCGTGCGCTTCTACCCTTAGGCGGCGTCAGGTTCGGACGGGGAGAGAATAATGCTGACGACCGATGAACGACGCGCGAGCTTCCGGATGCTGCATGACGGCGGGTTCTTCATCCTGCCCAATGCCTGGGACATTGGCAGCGCGGTCCGGCTGGCGAGACTTGGCTTCCGGGCGATCGCGTCCACGAGTTCCGGAGCTGCTTGGGCGGCGGGCAAGGAGGACGGCGAGTTGAGCCGTGACGAGGTGCTCGCGCACCTCCGGATGCTCGTCGGCGCCACCGATCTGCCGGTAAATGCCGACTTCGAAAACGGCTTTGCCGACGATCCCCAGGACGTTGCCACGAATGTCGAACTGGCGGTCGGGACGGGGATTGCAGGGCTCTCGATCGAGGACTGGTCGGGCAGCGCCCTCTACGATCAAGGGCTGGCCGTCGAGCGCCTCGCCGCCGCCCGCGCCGCGATCGACGGCATCGATCCGACGGTGATGCTGGTCGGCCGCCATGAGAACTTCCGCATCCCGGGCATGCCAGTCCGCGACAGCATCTCCCGCGCCGTCGCCTATGCCGCTGCCGGGGCCGACTGCCTGTTCGTGCCGTTCATCCTCGACCGGGGAGCTGTCGCCGAGCTGGTTGCAGCCGTCGCTCCGAAGCCCGTCAACGTGCTCGTCCATGATTACGACAGCAGCATCGGCCAGTTCGCCGGCCTCGGTGTTCGCCGATGCAGCGTTGGCGGCAGTCTGGCCAAGCAAGCCTGGGCCGCCTTCGATGCAGCCGCTCGGGCGCTGAAGGATCTCGATCCTGCACGCTGACCATGCCGGGCATGACCCACGAGCAGGCATTCACGGCTGCTTGAGCGCTTCCCCAATCCGGACACCGGTTCAGGAGCTGATCCAGACCGAAACGGCGATCGACGGTGCTCGAACCGGCCGGCTGGGCGCAGGCCGTCGGAGGACGCGCGGACGCTCCACCGCGCCCTCGTGGCTTCCGGGGCGGGAGCAACGCTTCGTGACACGGGTGCAAGTGAACAGCTCCGCCGCATTTTTTCCGAGGTTCATTCATCCGACTCCAGTGCCAGGCGCGCGCGACCGTTGGCAGCTTACGCCTACCGCACGGTGAGAATTGCCTAGCCACAAGAACGACTTGACCTGTCCCGCCAATCAAGCGCAGCGAGCGGTAAGCTGAGGAGGTCTGCAATGGCCAGCGAAGATCCGCCCCAGGAAGATGGCGTCACCCGCCGCGCCGCCTTGCAGGCGAGCGCCGCGCTCCTGGCGCTGCCCCTTGCGGGCGAGACTGCGGCGGATGCGGTGCCGTCTCCGACAAGGCCCTCGGCACAGCAATTCGCGCTGCAGACCACCGTCAACGGTCGGCCGTTGAAAGCGGAGATCGACACGCGGACGTCGCTGCTCGACCTGCTGCGCGAACGCCTGGCGCTCACCGGCGCCAAGAAGGGTTGCGACCACGGCCAGTGCGGCGCCTGCACCGTGCATGTCGACGGGCGGCGTGTCGCGTCTTGCCTGACGCTCGCCGCCAAGGTCGCCGGCCGCACGGTGACGACGATCGAGGGCCTCTCCGACGGGCACGTGCTGCACCCGATGCAGCAGGCGTTCATCGATCACGACGCGCTGCAGTGCGGCTACTGCACCCCCGGGCAGATCATGGCGGCGGTGGCGTGCGTGCGGGAGGGCAACGCGACCAGCCGCGAGCGAATCCGCGAATATATGAGCGGCAACATCTGTCGCTGCGGCGCCTATGTCGGGATCGTCCAGGCGATCGAGGAAGCCGCGGCCAAGATGGGGCAGCCGGCATGAAGCCTTTCACCTATACCCGCCCGGCGACGCCGCACGAGGCCGTGCAGGCCTTCGCCGCCGCCGGCGCAGGCGCGCGCTACATCGCCGGCGGCACCACGCTCTACGACCTGATGAAGCTGGATATCGAGCGTCCCCAGCACCTGATCGACGTAACGGCGATCCACGGCATGGACGCGATCGAGACCGGCGGCGAGCGGCTGCGCTTCGGCGCGCTGGCGCCGATGAGCGCGGTGGCGGTCGATCCGGTGGTCGCGCGCGACTATCCCGTGCTTGCCGAGGCGCGGTGGAAAGCGGCGTCGCAGCAGCTCCGGAACATGGCGACGGTGGGCGGCAACCTCCTCCAGCGCACCCGTTGCCTCTACTTCCGCAACGGCAGCGGCAACCCCTCGGCGGTCGGCGCCTTCCCGTGCAACAAGCGCGAGCCGGGCGCAGGCTGCGCGGCGATCGGCGGGCTCGATCGTGGCCAGGCGGTGCTCGGCCAGAGCGACGCCTGTACCGCCGTCTCGCCGGGCGACTGGCCAGTGGCGCTGACCGCGATGGACGCCGCGGTCGAGCTGCTCGGACCGGCGGGCACCCGCACCCTCCCGATCGCCGCGCTCTACCGGTTGCCGGGCGACACGCCGCAGCTTGAGTTCACTCTGGCGCCTGGCGAGATGATCGCCGCGATCACCGTACCCAGGACCGCCGCCGGGCGGCGATCGACCTATCACAAGATCCGCGACCGGGAGAGCTACGCCTTCGCCATCGCCTCGGCGGCGGTGGCGCTCGACATGGACGGCGACCGGGTGCGGCGCGCGCACGTGGCCGTCGGCGGCGTCGCCACCCGGCCCTGGCGCGCTCCGGAGGCGGAGCGGCTGCTGGCCTGCGAACGGATCACGTCGGAGACGAGCCTGGACGCCGGTCGCGCCGCCTTCGCCGGCGCCGAGGCCGGGCGCCAGAACGGGTTCAAGATCGAGTTGGGCGCGCGCACGGTGGCCGACGCCCTGATGCTGGCGGCCGCCGGGAGCCAAGCCTGATGCCCTCCGCCCCCCCCGAGCGCGAACGGATCGACGCCCGCGACAAGGTGCTCGGCGCCACCAGATATGCGGCCGACGTCGCCCTGCCCGGCCTGCTTTATGCGATGATGGTGCCGGCGAGCCGTTCGTGCCGCTGATCGACAGCCCCGGTGCCGCGCGCGAGCCGGCCAAACCCGTCCAGGCCGGCGACGCGCTCCGCATCCTCGCCGCCGCCCGGACGACGGTGGACCAGCACTATCTTTCACCGGCGCAGCACCACAACCCGATCGAGATGCTGTCGACCACCGCTGAGTGGCGGGATGGAAAGCTCACCATCCACGAGGGCTCGCAATCGTCGGGTTCGGTCCGCGCCGCCGTCGCCCGGGCGTTGCGGCTCGATCCGGCGTTCGTGGAGGTCAAGAGCGCCTATGTCGGCGGCGCGTTCGGCCAGAAGGGCGCGGTGCAGCGCCAGACCGCGATCGTCGCGCGCGCGGCGATGCTGATCGGTCGGCCGGTCAAGCTCGTGCTGCCGCGCGGCCAGATCTTCCACAACGCGACCTTTCGGCCGCTGAGCCGCCATCACGTGACGCTCGGCGCCGGCGCCGACGGCCGGATCGCGGCGATCCGCTACGATGCCGACCACCAGCAGTCGCGCAAGGGCCAGTTCCCGCCCAGCTATCATGAGTCGACGTCGAAGACCTACGGCGTCGCCGATTACGACGGCACCACCGCCAACGTCCGGATCGACACGCAGGACCCGGGCTACATGCGCGCGCCGCACCCGCATCCGGCGCACTTCGCGCTGGAGAGCGCGATCGACGAGCTGGCGTACAAGCTCGGCAGGGACCCGGTGGCGTTCCGGCTCGCGCATCAGAACACCACCGACCCGATCAGCGGTCACCCGCTGTCGTCCTGCTTCCTCAACGACTGCCTCGCGGAAGGCGCGCGCCGCTTCGGGTGGGAGCGGCGGACGATGGCGCCGGGCTCGATGGCGCTGGCCGACGGCACGCTGGTCGGCTGGGGCGTCGCGGGCGGCGCCTACCCCGCCAACATGACCGCCGCGATCGCCACCCTGCGGATCGGCGCCGACGGCAGTACCCGCTTCGCAGTGACGGCGCACGAGTTCGGCCAGGGCATCCGCACCGTCATCGCCCAGCTGCTCGTGCGCGACCTGGGCATCGACCCCGCCCGGCTGGAGATCGCAATCGGCGACACGGGAGCGGCGCCGCAGCATACCACCGCCGGCTCGTGGGGCACCGCCTCGCTCATCCCGGTGGTGGAGAAGGCGGCGGCGGCGATGAAGGCGCAGCTCGCCGAATTGCTCGCCGGGCGCACCCCGGTGGGCGACGTCCACCGCCAGCTTGCCGCCGTGCGGCGGCCGTTCCTGCAGGTCGAGGTGAGCAACCTTGGGCCGGGGCAGGAGCCGGCCGCGCTTGACCGGCTGCGCGCCGGCGGCAACGCCAAGATCGGGCCGGACTATCCAAGCTTCACCAGCTTCAGCTACATCGCGCATTTCGTCGAGGTGCGGGTGGAACCGCGCACGCGCCGCGTGCGCGTGCCCCGCGTGGTGAGCGTCGCCGACTGTGGCCGCGTCGTCTCACCGCGCACCGCCGCCAGTCAGGTGCGCGGCGGCGTCACCATGGCGCTTGGCTCGGCGCTGCGCGAGGCGAGCGAGGTCGATCCACGCTATGGCGGCTGGCTCAACGACGATCTGGCCGACTATGTCGTCTCGGTGAACGCCGACATCGGCGAGATCGACGTGGCTTTCGTCGACCGCCCCGATCCCCTGCTCAACAGCGCGGGATCGAAGGGGTTGGGCGAGGTGTCGATGGTCGGCGCCGCCGGAGCGGTCGCCAATGCCGTTTATCACGCGACAGGCAGGCGGGTGCGCAAGATGCCGATCCGCATCGACGATCTCATCTGATCAGGTGGCGACAACTCGACCCGCTTCCGGTCACTCAGAGCGCGCTCGAGATCTGCGAAACATTCGGGCTGGAGCGCCGCAGGCTGACCGCCGCCCACCTCGGCCAAGTGCTATCCGAAATCGAGTCTCAACGTGCTGCTCAAGAGCCTCGACGCGCAGGGCTACCTCTCGTACAGCCCGCATGAACTGAGCTACTTCCCGACGCTCAAGCTCACCCATTTGGACGATTGGGTCCGAGGCGCTATTCGCCGGCGGCGCGCCGATGCCGATGCTCCAGCATCTGCGCGACCGTACCGGTGAGACGGTCACGCTGACGATGCCGAGCGGAATGCACATGCGCTGCCTGCGCGCGATCTCCGGGAGCCACCAGCGATTGCGCTGCCGCTCGCGTTCAACGAATTCGGCGAGACTTTGGTCGTCGCCGTCGCCGGCCTGAGCAACCGCATCAAGCGTAACGAGGCAACGATCATACGCGAGCTGAAGGCGCTCGCTCGCACGGTCGCTCCAAAGGAGTAATGCGGAATGCGCAAGACGGGCTTCGGCGAATAACCGACGAGGGCCGACGGCCGGCCTCCGGACGATCGGCGTTGACGATCCCCTGTTCGGCCCGCATCGTGAATTTTTGGGAGGGACGGTGCGGATCGCCATCGTCGATGAAAGCGGATTGCGCGCGACGATCCTGGAGGACGGCCTGCGCGAAGCCGGCTTCGACGACATCAATCTCGTACCGCCGCGCGGCGCGTTCGTCGCGCGGTTGGAGCGGATGGCGCCTGACGTCGTCCTCATGGACCTGGGTACGCCCAGTCGCGATTCGCTGGAGGAGATGCTGCAGGTCAGCCGCGCGCTGGCGCGGCCGATCGCGATGTTCGTCGATCACTCCGACGATGCGATGATCGGCGCGGCGATCGATGCCGGCGTGTCCGCCTATGTCGTCGATGGGCTGCGCAAGGAGCGGGTCAAGCCGATCCTGGAGCTGGCGATCCGCCGCTTCAACGCGTTCGCCAGCCTGAAGGCGGAACTGGACGAGGCGCGCAGTGCGCTCGCGGACCGGCGGACGATCGACCGCGCCAAGACGATCCTGATGGAGAGCCGTCGGATCGGCGAGGCCGATGCCTATGCGCTGCTGCGCTCGACCGCGATGAACCAGGGCCGCAAGATCGTCGACGTCGCCGACGCGCTCATCACCGCTGCGACCTTGCTGGAACCGCCCCGATGACCATCCCGCTTTCGATCGCCTTCCTGCCGCTGACCGACAGCGCGGTGCTCGTCGCCGCGCGCGAACGCGGCTTCGCGGCCGACGAGGGGCTCGATCTCAAGCTGATCCGCGATACGTCGTGGGCGAATGTGCGCGACCGGCTGGTCTACGGGCAGGTGCAGGCGGCGCACATGCTGGCACCGCTTGCCGTCGCGGTGACGCTGGGGCTCAGTCAGAGCCCGGCGTCGATCGCGGCGCCGTTCAAGCTCGGCGTGAACGGCAACGCGCTCACCCTCGCCTCCGATTTCGCCGCCGCGCTGGATCCGTCGCTCGCGCGTCGCATCGACGATCCGGAGGCGACCGCGCACGACTTCGCGGCAGCCATCGGGTTGCACCGGCGCAAGCCCGTGATCGGCGTCGTGCATCGCTTTTCGAGCCACGCGCTGATGCTGCGCTACTGGCTGGGCTCGGCGGGCGTCGATCCCGATCGCGACATCGCCCTGCGCGTGCTTCCTCCGTCGCTGATGGTGGAGGCGCTGCGCAGCGGCGAGCTCGACGGGTTCGTCGCCGGCGAACCGTGGAGCAGCGTGGCGGTCGCCGCCGGACTGGGCGAGATCGCGGCGGTGGGTGCCAATATCTGGCAGCGCGGGGTCGAGAAGGTGCTCGGCGTGCGCGCGGACTGGGCGGCGCAGAATGCGGAGACGCTGGATCGCCTCCTCCGCGCGCTGGATCGCGCGGCGGCGTGGTGCGACGATGAAGCGAACCATGCCACGCTCGCCGAGCTGCTCTCCGCGCCGGCCTATGTCGGGCAATCGGCGGAGCTGATCGCTCAAGCGCTGGCCGGGCGGATCGTGCTGCGCCAGGGCGAGGCGCCGGTGACGATTCCCGACGTCGTGCTGTTCCACCGGGGAGCGGTGAATTTCCCGTGGCAGAGCCAGGGGTTGTGGATCTATTCGCAGTTGCTGCGCTGGCGGATGATCGAGCCGAGCGCGGCGGCCGAGGCGGCGGCGGCGGGCGTGTTCCGCTCGGACCTCTACCGGCGCGCGCTGGCCGGCGGCCCTACCCCGATCCCCGGGGCAAGCTCGAAGCTGGAAGGCGCGATCGCCGCGCCGCTGGGCGTCGGCACGCGTAGCGGCTCGCTCACGCTCGGCGCGGATCGCTTCTTCGACGGCCGTATCTTCGATCCCGACGCGATCGACGCCTATGTCCGCAGTTTCGCACGAAGCTGATGTGATTGATTTTTTTGCACTTGCGAAGAGACGCCGCATCGCACAATGAACCGGCGTCGCGCGGAGGCCGCGTGGCGTCATCGGATGTGCGCCCACTGACGGGTCGTTCTTCCATCGTAGGCAGCAAGGCCGCTGTCCGATCCCGCCCCTGGCGGATGATCGGAAGGCGGCTTTTTTCGTGCCTGCGTGACAGCGGGCGCAGGGGGCGACCGTGTCGATCGGGCAGTCGAAGCGAGGTGCAGGGCGGCGAATCGACGCATGCCTATCGCCTCACCAGCGCAGCGACCAGCGCGATCGCGAGCAGCAGGCTGATCGCCTGCCAGACGCGGACGGGATATCGCTCGATCAACGGTGCCGGGGCGCGGGGGCGCACCGCCTGCCGGCTCCCGCTGCCGAGCACGTAGATCAGCTCCTCGATATCGGCGAAGCGCGCGGCCCGATCGACCGCGACCGCGCGCAGCAACGCGGCATCGAGCCACGCCGGCATGTCCTCGCGATAGCGCGACGGCGGCGTCGGCCGATCGAAGCGCGGACGGCTGAACGCCTCCACCTCGCCATAGGGGTAGTGGCCGGTGAACATGCGGTAGAGCGTCACGCCCAGCGCGAATTGATCGGTCAAATCATTGCCGGGCTCGCCCGCATACATTTCCGGCGCCATGTAGCTCGGCGTGCCGGGCGTCTCGCTTTCGGCGAATTCGGCCAGTCGGGGCAGCCGCGCGACTCCCAGATCGATGAGCTTGAGGCCGCCATCGGTCGTCAGCATCACGTTGTCGGGCTTGATGTCGCGGTGGGCGATCCCGCGGCGGTGCAGCGCGGCCACCCCGCGTGCGAGCCGTACGGCGATGTCGAGACCGCCCCGAATGCTCAGCGGCGAGCGCTGCATGCGCGCCTCCAACGTCTCGCCCTCCAGCAGCGGCATGGCGATGTACAGCCGGCTCTGGCGATCGGGTGCGAGCTCGTGCGTGCGACCTACGAACGGGCTGTCGATCCGCCGGCCGATGAAGCCCTCGCGCAGGAAAGCCGCGCGTGCGCCGGCCTCGGACAGCAAGGTGAGCTTCGGAAATTTGAGGGCGACCGCCGGATCGCCCTTCGCAGCGGCGTCTTCCGCCACGAACAGCCGCGTGTAGCGGCCGTCGGACAATATCCGGACCAGACGGAAGCCGTCCACCACGTCGCCGGGCGCGGGCGGCGGCAGGATAGGCAGGCTCGCAACCTCCGCGCCGACGATGTCGGGATCGATGGCGGGCACGGCGATCACATCGATCACGATTGCCGTCGCGTTATCGCGGGTGCCGGCAGCAGCCGCTGCGGCGACGATCGCGGCGGCATCGGCGTCGGGCGTGCCGCGCGCGGCGAGCAGGCGGGCGAGCACGCGATCGGACAGCACGCCGTGGACCCCGTCGCTCGCCAGCAGCAGCCGGTCATGCGGCACAAGCCGCGTCCGGCGGCTGTCGAGCCGGAGCTCTCCCTCGATGCCGACCGCGCGGTAGAGAACATGGTTCAAATCGGGCTGGGGCAGGACGTGATCCTCGGTCAGCCGGGTCAATCCGCCATCCCGAAAATGCCAGGCACGGCTGTCGCCGACGTGCAGCGTCACCGCCTCGCGTCCGCGCAGCACGAGCGCGGTGAAGGTGGTGGCGGCGCCGGTCATCGCGGGATCGATCCGGCTCCGTTCGTGGAGCCAGCGATTATAGCCGTTCATCGCCGTGACGGCCGCCGCCTCGATTCCGCGCAGCGGATCCTGCGCACGATAGCCGTCGATGAAGCTGTGCACCGCCAGCTCGGCGGCGATGCGCCCGCCCTTGGCGCCGCCGACGCCATCGGCGACCGCGGCAAGGACGCCCTGCATCGCCTGCTCGGTCGCGGAGCCAAGATCGACCGCGCCGAAATCCTGATTGTCGGGGCGCGGCCCCTGCGCGGTGGCGAAGCCCGCGGCGATTTCCAGCCTGCCGTCGCCGCCCACCGTGGCCCCTCCATTCGCGCACGTCGCGCGCAACCCTTTCACGTCAATCCACGAGCGGGAGCAACCCGATGAAACCGAGTTTCTGGAACGCGGGGCACCGCCCCACCCTGATCGCCGCCTTCCTCTATTTCGATCTCGCCTTCATGGTGTGGGTGCTGCTCGGCCCGCTGGGGCCGGACATAGCCAAGGATCTGGCGCTGATGCCGGCGCAGAAAGGCCTGACGGTCGCGACGCCGACGCTGGCGGGTGCGATCCTGCGGCTCGTGGTCGGGCTGCTGGTCGATCGGATCGGGCCGAAACGGTCGGGCGCGATCACGCAGCTGATCGTCATGGGCGGGCTGCTCTCCGCCTGGGCGCTCGGCGTGCACAGCTTCGGCGCGATCCTGGTGCTGGGCGGCATCCTGGGCTTCGCCGGCGCAAGCTTCGCGGTGGCGCTGCCGCTCGCCAGCCGCTGGTACCCGCCCGAGCATCAGGGCAAGGCGATGGGCATCGCCGGCATGGGCAATTCCGGCACCGTGCTGGCCGCGCTGTTCGCGCCGACGCTGGCCAAGATGTTCGGCTGGAACGCGGTGCTGGGGCTCGCGGTGATCCCGCTGGCGATCGTCTTCGTGATCTATCTGGCGCTGGCGAAGGACGCGCCCGGCACGCCGCCGACGAAGTCGCTCGGCTCCTATCTCGTCCCGCTCAGGACCGGCGACGCCTGGTGGTTCATGCTGTTCTACGGTGTCACGTTCGGCGGTTTCAGCGGGCTCGCCTCGTCGCTCACGATCTATTTCACCGACCAGTTCGGTCTGACGACGGTGCTCGCCGGCTATTGCACCGCGGCGTGCGTGTTCGCCGGCTCGCTCGTCCGGCCGCTGGGCGGCGCGCTGGCCGACAAGGTCGGCGGCATCAGGACGCTGTCGGTCGTGTACCTGGTCGCGGCCGCGGCGCTGGTCGGCGTCAGCGGGGCGGGCACGGTGGCGGCGGCGCTCGCGCTGTTCGTGATCGCGATGCTGGCGCTCGGCACCGGCAACGGCGCGGTGTTCCAGCTCGTGCCGCAGCGCTTCCGCGCCGAGATCGGCGTGATGACCGGACTGGTCGGCATGGCGGGCGGGATCGGCGGCTTCTACCTCGCCTCCTCGCTCGGCTTCGCCAAGCAGGTGACGGGCAGCTACCAGGCGGGCTTCCTGATCTTCGCCGCACTGGCGATCGTGGCGGTCATCGGGCTGACGATGGTCAAGCGCACGTGGCGCACGACCTGGGGCGCCGCGATCCAGGGTGTCCGCATCTAGCCGTCACGATGCCGGGCCGCCGCGACGGCAGCCCCACAGGGGAATGAGCGATGAGATACCGCCTGCTGCTGGCCGCGACGATGACGCTGGCGTCCCCTGCCGTCGCAGCGGACCTGACGCTGAAGCCGCTGATCGATGCGCGTATCCGCTATGAGGACGTCGATCAGGCCGGGATCGCGCGCGACGCGCATGCCTTGACGGCGCGCGTGCGTGCCGGGGTGGAGGCCGGCAGCGGGCCGTTCTCGTTCCTGGCGGAGAGCGAGGCGACGCTGGCGATCGACGAGCATTACAACAGCGGCGTCAACGGCAGGACGGCGTTCCCGATCGTCGCCGATCCGCAGAATATCGAGCTGAACCGGATCCAGCTCCAGTTTCGCGGGCTGCCCAAGACGGTGGTGACGCTAGGCCGCCAGCGGATCAACCTCGACGACCAGCGCTTCGTCGGCAGCGTCGGCTGGCGCGACAACGAGCAGACGTTCGATGCGGCGCGCGTCGAATATAGCGGGATCAAGGGGCTGAAGGCGGACGTCACCTATGCCTGGTCCGATCGCACGATCTACGGGATCGACGGCGGCCGCTTCGGCGCGACGACCCGCCCGCAGGCGATCGACGGCGACGACGTGTTCGCGAACCTTAGCTACACGCTCAAGTACGGGACGCTCACCGGTTTCGCCTATCTGATCGACCAGGACGAGAACGTCGTCGCGCTGCGCCGCAATTCGAGCCAGACCTACGGCATGCGCTTCGCCGGCGCCTATCCGCTGACCAGGGCGGTGAAGCTGACCTACGCCGCAAGCTACGCGCGCCAGTCCGACTACAAGACCAATCCGCTGAACTACCGCGCGGATTATTATCTGGGCGAGCTCGGCATCGAGGCCAGGGGCGCCAAGCTGATGGGTGGTTACGAGGTGCTCGGCACCGACGCCGCCGTCTTCGGCTTCCAGACGCCGTTCGCCACGCTCCACAAGTTCCAGGGCTGGGCCGACAAGTTCCTCGTGACGCCGGCGAACGGCATCCGCGATGCCTACGGCATGATCGGCTATACGATCCCGAAGCTCGGCAGGACGGTCGGCCCGCTCAACCTGCAGGCGATCTACCACCAGTATGACAGCGACCGCGCGCACGTCGATTATGGCCACGAGATCGACCTGCTCGCGACGCTGAAGCTGGGCAAGCGGACCACGCTGCTCGCCAAATATGCCGATTTCACCGGCAAGGATTCGATCGCCTACCGCGATACGCGCAAATTCTGGCTCGCCGCGGACTGGACCTACTGATGCGCGGCGGCGCACACGATCCGATCCTGCCGGGCGAAGTCTGGCTCGTCGGCGCCGGCCCGGGCGATCCGGAACTGCTCACGCGCAAGGCGGAGCGGCTGCTGGCGGACGCGACCGTGGTGTTCCACGATGCGCTGGTGGGCACGGGCGTGCTCGATCTGATCCCGCGCGCCACGCGCCGCGTCTCGGTCGGCAAGCGTTCAGGGCGCCATTCGCGCGCGCAGGGATCGATCAACGAGCTGCTCGTCCAGGCGGCGCTCGGCGGCGAGCGCGTCGTGCGGCTGAAGGGCGGCGATCCGTCGATCTTCGGGCGCTCCGCCGAGGAGATCGCGTACCTCGCCGCGCGCGGCGTGGCCGTGCGGGTCTGCCCGGGCATCACGACCGCCTGCGCCGCCGCGGCGGGTGCGGGCCTCTCGCTCACGCTGCGCGGGCTCGCGCGCCAGCTGACTTTCGTGACCGCGCACGCGCGCGCCGGGGAAGCTCTCGAACTGGACTGGACCTCGCTCGCCGCCGAAGAAACCTCGCTCGCCGTCTATATGGGCCGCGCCGCCGCGCCCGAGATCGCGCGCCGGCTGATTGCGGCGGGGCGGCGGGGCGACACGCCGGTGCTGGTCGCGGTCAACGTGTCGCTGCCCGACGAGCGCGTGATCCACAGCCGGCTCGACGCGCTCGCTTTCGCGGTCCGCACGATCGGCGGCGACGCCCCGACGATGCTGCTGGTAGGCGAGGCGTTCGCCGCCGTGGCCCCGGCCATGACCCCCGCCCTCGCGGCCGAACCGGTCTGATTCGCGCATGGCCGGCGTCGATACCCACTGCCCCTATTGTGCGCTCCAGTGCGGCATGACGCTGGACCGCGACATCGAGGGGCAGTGGACGGTCTCGGCACGCGACTTCCCGACCAACAAGGGCGGGCTCTGCCGCAAGGGCTGGACCGCCGCCACGCTGCTCCACGCGCCCGACCGGCTGACGACGCCGCTCGTGCGCGACGCGAAAGGCGGTGCGCTCCGCCCAGCGAGCTGGGACGAGGCGCTCGACCGCGTCGCTGGCGGTATTCGCGCGATCCAGACGGCGCGCGGCAGGGATGCGTTCGCCGTGTTCGGCGGCGGCGGGCTTACCAACGAAAAGGCGTATCTGCTCGGCAAGTTCGCCCGCCTCGCGCTGGGCACCGCGAACATCGACTACAACGGCCGCTTCTGCATGGCCTCGGCCGCTGCCGCCGGGCTGCGCGCGTTCGGCATCGATCGCGGGCTGCCGTTCCCGCTGGAGGATATCCCCGGTGCCGATGCGATCCTGATCGTCGGCGGCAACCCGGCCGAGACGATGCCGCCGATCATGCAATATTTCGAGGCGCAGCGCGCACGCGGCGGCAAGCTGATCGTCGCCGATCCCCGCCGCACGCCGACCGCCGAGACGGCGCACCTCCATCTCCAGCTGACCCCCGGCACGGACGCGGCGCTGGCGCTCGGCCTGCTGAACGTCGCCATCCGCGACAAGCTGATCGACACCACCTTCATCGAAACCCGCACGACCGGCTTCGAGGAGGTGCGGCGCATCGCTTCGTCCTACTGGCCCGACCGGGTGGAGCGGATCACCGGCGTGCCGGCGGTGCGCGTCCACGAGGTGGCGCACCTGTTGGGCGAGGCCGCGACCGCGATGATCCTGAGCGCGCGTGGCCCCGAGCAGCAGAGCCACGGCGTCGCCAACACGCTCGCCTTCATCAACCTCGCGCTGGCGCTGGGCCAGGCGGGCAAGCCGCACAGCGGCTGGGGCTGCCTGACCGGCCAGGGCAACGGCCAGGGCGGGCGCGAGCACGGCCAGAAGGCGGATCAGCTTCCCGGCTACCGCAAGCTCGCCGACCCGGCCGACCGCGCCGCCGTCGCCGCGGTGTGGGGCGTCGATCCCGATAGCCTGCCGATGCCCGGCCTGTCCGCCAGCGAGATGCTGGCGGCGCTTGGGCCGGCCGGCGGCATCGGCGGGCTCCTGGTGATGGCGTCCAACCCGATCGTCTCGGCGCCGGATACGGATCGGCTGCGCGAACGGCTGGGCGCGCTCGACCTGCTCGTCGTGGCGGACATCTTCCTGTCGGATACCGCGGCGCTGGCCGACGTCGTGCTGCCGATCGCGCAGTGGGCGGAGGAGGACGGCACCACCACCAACCTGGAAGGCCGCGTGATCCTGCGCCGAAAGGCCAAGGAACCGCCCCCCGGCGTCCGCACCGACGGCGAGATCATGGCGGCGCTGGCCGAGCGGCTCGGAACGGCCGAGCGCTTCGGCGCGGCGGCGGCGTCAGCGGATGCGTTCGCCGAGCTCCGGCGCGCCTCGTCCGGGGGCAGCGCCGACTACGCCGGCATCAGCTACGATCGCATCGCGGCGGAGGACGGCGTGTTCTGGCCGTGCCCGACGCCCGGCCATCCCGGCACGCCGCGCATGTTTCTCGAACGCTTCGCCTTCCCCGACGGGCGCGCCCGCTTCAATCCCGTCCGCCACGGCGAGCCGGCGGAAACGCCGTGCGCGGATTATCCACTCTACCTCACGACCGGCCGGGTGCTCGCGCAGTATCAATCGGGCACGCAGACCAGGCGAGTTCCCGATCTCGCCGCGGCCGAGCCCGAGCCTTTCGTCGAGGTACATCCGGAGACCGCACGCTCGCTCCGCATCGGCCCCGGCGATCTGGTGCGCGTGTCGACCAGGCGCGGCACCGGGATCGTCCGCGCCCGCTACAGCCGCAAGATCCGCCTCGATACGCTGTTCGTGCCGTTCCACTGGGGCGGCGCCGGCAACGCCAACATCCTCGTCAGCAACAGCGCGCTCGATCCCGTGTCGCGCATCCCCGAATTCAAGGTCTGCGCCGCCCGCCTCGCCAAGGTCGAGCCGGCCGCCGCCCCCGCCATCGTCGCAGCAGAAGGAACCATCCAGTGATCGAATCGACACCCAAGTTCGTGCAGGGGATCTTCGCCTTTTCCGGGAGCGGCTTCGATCACCCGGTGCCGCTGGCGAGCTACACCGTCTCGTCCGACAAGCGCGCGCAGCTCATCTATCTGCGCGCGGGCAACAGCAGCGACGAACTCGTCGCGATCGCGCTCACCCGCGACGGCGCGCCGATGCGGCTGTTCCCGCTCGGCGCGAAGTCGGGCGAGCATGTGGCACTCGCCGTCGTCGAAGACATTCCGCCCGAAACGAAGCTCGACATCGCCGTCGCCGCGCCGGCCGGCACCGCCGGCACGATCGTGCTCGACTTCGGCCTGGTCGAGATCTGAACCGCGTTCGCCCCGTCAGCAGGAGCATAGTCATGAAGCAGAAACTCGTGGTCGTCGGCAACGGCATGGCGGGCGCCCGTGCGGTCGAGGAGGTGCTCGCCCGCGGCGGCGCCGAAATGTTCGACATCGTCATGTTCGGCGACGAGCCGTACGGCAACTACAACCGCATCCTGCTCTCCAACGTGCTCAGCGGCGCGCAGGATCCGGCCGATATCTTCATGAACCCGCTCGACTGGTACGTGGCGAACGACATCGTGCTGCAGGCCGGCGAGCGCGTGACCGAGATCGATCGCGCTGCCCGCGTCGTGCGCTCCGACAAGGGAACGCGCGCGCCCTACGACATCCTGCTGATCGCGACCGGCAGCCGTGCGTTCATCCCGCCCGTCCCGGGTATCTTCGACGGCGACGGGCTGCGCGCGGGCGTGTTCGGCTTCCGCACGATCGACGATTGCGACGGCATCGTCGCTGCCGCGAAGACATCGGCGAAGGCGGTCGTGATCGGCGGCGGGCTACTCGGGCTGGAGGCGGCGCGCGGGCTCATCAACCACGGCTGCGAGGTGCATGTCGTGCATCTCGGCAAGCATCTGATGGAGGCGCAGCTCGACGGCACCGGCGGCGGAATGCTGCGCACGGGAATGGAGAAGATGGGCGTCCGAGTCCATCTCGAGAAATCGACGATCGCGGTGCTGCACGGGTCCGACGGGCGCGTCACCGGCGTCGCCTTCAAGGACGGCTCCACGCTCGACTGCGACATGATCGTCGTTTCCGCCGGCATCCGCCCCAACAGCGAGATCGGTCGCGCCGCGGGGCTCACCGTCGAGCGGGCGATCGTGGTCGACAATCATATGCGCGCGCTCGACGATCGCCGCGTTTATGTGGTGGGCGAATGCGCGCAGCATCGCGGCAAGGTGTACGGCCTCGTCGCGCCGCTGTGGGACCAGGCGAAGGTGTTCGCCGATCACGTCACCGATTGCAACCGGGACGCCGCCTATCACGGCTCGAAGCTTGCGACGAAGCTGAAGGTGATGGGCGTCGAGCTCGCCTCGATGGGGATCACCGAGCCCGAGCATCCCGACGACGAGCTGATCCAGTTCACCGAGCCTGCCAAGGGCACCTACAAGAAGCTCATCGTCCGCGACGGCAGGCTGGTGGGCGGCATCCTGATGGGCGACATCTCCAAGGCCGCCTATCTGATGCAGGCGTTCGACCGCGATTCGGCGCTGCCCGACGAGCGGCTGTCGCTGTTGTTCGATCTCGGCGCGCCCGCCGAGGCGGTAACGCTGGACGAGATGCCGGACGATACGCAGGTGTGCAACTGCAACGGCGTCACCAAGGCTGCGATCGGCGCCTGCGTGGGCAAGGGACTGAAGAGCGCGACTTCGGTGATGAAGGCGACGCGCGCCGGCATGGGCTGCGGCAGCTGCAAGAAGCTCGTCGGCGACGTCGTCGATTTCTTCTGCGGCGGCGCCGCGGAGGAGGATCCCTCGATCCACTATTATGTGCCGACCGTGCCGCTGAAGAAGCCCGAACTGGTCGAGGCGGTCCGCGCGAATGGGTTGAAGTCGGTCTCCTCGGTGTTCCGCGTGCTGGGCGGCGGGATCGAGGATGCGGGCGCGAAGCCTGCGCTCGCATCGCTGCTCGCGACGATCTGGGCGGGCGAGTATGAGGACGAGCGCGACGCGCGCTTCATCAACGACCGCGTCCACGGCAACATCCAGAAGGACGGCACCTTCTCGGTGATCCCCGAGATGCCCGGCGGCGTCTGCACGCCGGCCGAGCTGATGCGCATCGCCAATGTCGCGGTGAAGTACGACGTGCCGCTGGTGAAGCTGACCGGCGGCCAGCGCATCGATCTCGTCGGCATCCGCAAGGACGACCTGCCCGCCGTCTGGAGCGAGCTCGACATGCCGGCGGGCTCCGCATGGGGGAAGAGCTATCGCACCTGCAAGAGCTGCATCGGCGATTCGCATTGCCGCTTCGGCCTGGGCGACAGCATGGGCCTCGCCGGCAAGATCGAGCGCCGGTTCCGCGGCATCGACAGTCCGGGCAAGCTGAAGCTCGCAACCGCCGGTTGCCCGCGCAACTGTTCCGAAGCGCTCGTCAAGGATGTCGGCGCGGTCGCGATCGGTGACGGCAAGTGGGAGATCTACATCGGCGGCGCGGCGGGTGCGCATATCCGCAAGGGCGACCTGCTGACCGTCGTCGAAAACGAGGAAGCGGTGCTGACCGTCGCCGGGCGCTTCATGCAATATTACCGCGAGAACGCGAAATGGAAGGAACGTACCTACGATTTCGTGCCGCGCATCGGGCTGGAGAAGATCCGCGCGATCGTGATCGACGACGCCGAAGGCAGCGTCGCGGCGCTCGACGCGAACATGCAGGCATCGGTCGAGGCCGCCTACGATCCGTGGAAGGAGGCGCTGCAGCCGAAGACCGCGAACCAGTTCGCGTCGCTGATCCCGGCGCCGGCAGAGGCATGATGATGACCGAGCAGAGCTCGACAGCCGAGTATGACATCGGCCCCGTTACCCAGATACCGCTGGGCGAGGGCCGCAACTTCCGCGTGGGCGGCACAACGGTTGCGGTGTTCCGCACGCACGCTGGCGAGGTCTATGCGACCCAGCCCGATTGCCCGCACAGACACGGACCGCTTGCCGACGGCCTGATCGGCGGCGCGATGCTGGTCTGCCCGCTGCACGAACGCGTGTTCGATCTCCGAACCGGGTCGGAGGTCGGTGCGGATTGCCGGCTGACGACCTACGCGGCCGATCTCACGGACGCGGGAACCGTCATAGTGACGATTCCCTGAATCTTTGGGATCGGCGCGTAGCCGGCATTGGGAACGTCTCCGGGCCATGGCTTTCGCGGCGGCATTGACGGCACGCGTGGCTGGGGCGTGATCCCCGCCTTTTCCTTGAGCGGCAACCAGCGACCGACTGGTGGTATCGCGCAACAGCGTGGGTGAAGCAGCGGGCGGGGTTGACCCCGCCGGTTGCCGTCGAGGCCGACGGCGAACGCCGCCGGCGTGGCGTAGCCGAGCGAGGGGGTCACGTCAGAACCAAATACCGGCGTCGGCGTGAAGCTCGTCGCCGCGTGATCGGCTTGACCGACCGGGCCTCCGGCTACTGACATGATCGCAGCGCCGTTTGTCATGCCTGGACCGGCCCGACCGAACGATAGCCAGCCTTGGCAAGCTCCAGCTTGCTCTGCTCGAGGCCTGTCGCCGGTACGAGGGCAATGTCGGTTGGTCGGGGGTACGAGCGAGTAGCGGGCGTATCGTGCCGCATCATCGTGCGGCGAGGGACCCACCGCTCATCTCGGCGCCATCCGGATCGCGCCGTCGAGGCGGATGGTCTCGCCGTTCAGCATCGGGTTGGCGATGATGCTCTGCGCCAGCAGCGCATATTCCTCAGGTCTGCCCAGCCGGCTCGGATGCGGCACCTGCGTGCCCAGGCTGTCCTGCGCCGCCTGCGGCAGGCCGGCCAGCATCGGCGTCCAGAAGATGCCGGGTGCGATCGTCATCACGCGGATCCGGTCGCGCGCCAGATCCCGCGCGACCGGCAGCGTCATGGCGACAACGCCCCCCTTTGAAGCCGCATAGGCGACCTGCCCGACTTGGCCCTCATAGGCGGCGACGGAGGCGGTGTTGATGATGACGCCCCGCTCCTCGCCGATCGCGTCCGCGGCAACCAGCCGTGCCGCGAAGCGCGACAGGACGAGGAACGATCCGACCAGGTTGATCTCGATCGCACGGCGGAAGTCCGCCATCGGGTGCGGCACCTGCTCGCGGCCCACGGTCTTGATCGCCGGCGCTACGCCGGCGCAATTGACCAGGATCCGCGCAACGCCGTGCGCCGCCTCCGCCGCGTCCAGCCCCGCCGTCACGCTGGCTTCGTCGGTCACGTCGACCCGGGCGAACAACCCGCCGATCTCGGCCGCGACCGCCTCCCCGGCGGCATCGTTGAGGTCGAAGACCGTCACCGTCGCGCCGTTCGCGGCCAGCATCCGGGCGGTCGCGCCGCCCAGGCCCGATGCGCCGCCGGTCACGATCGCGGCAACTCCGTTGATGTCCATTGGCCGGCCCTTTCGCTCGTCAGTTGAGTTCGATCGCCATCGCGGTGGCCTCGCCGCCGCCGATGCACAGCGACGCCACGCCCCGCTTCAGCCCGCGCGCCTGCAGCGCCGCGAGCAGCGTGACGAGGATGCGCGCGCCGCTTGCACCGATCGGGTGACCGAGCGCGGTCGCGCCGCCGTTCACGTTGAGCTTCTCGGCCGGGATGGCAAGCTCCTTGGCGGCGATCATCGCGACGACCGCGAAGGCCTCGTTGATTTCGAACAGGTCGACGTCCGCCACCGGCCATCCCGCCTTCGCCAGCGCCTTCCCGATCGCCGGCACCGGCGCCGTGGTGAACCTTGCCGGCTCCTGCGCGTGCGCGGCGTGGGCGACGATCGTGGCGACGACCGACAGGCCCAGCCGCTCGGCCACGCTGCGGCGGGTGAGCACCAGCGCCGCCGCACCGTCGGAGATCGACGAGGCGTTCGCCGGCGTGATCGTCCCGTCCTTGAGGAAGGCGGGCTTCAAGAGCGGGATCTTGTCCGGCCTGGCCTTGCCCGGCTGCTCGTCGGTGTCCACGATCGTCTGACCGCCGCGGCCGGCGACCGTGACGGGCACGATCTCCCGCGCGAAGCTGCCGCCGGCGATGGCGGCGTTGGCGCGTTCCAGCGAGCGGATCGCATAGGCATCCTGATCGGCGCGCGTGAACTGATAGTCGCGCGCGGCATCCTCGGCGAACGCCCCCATCGGCTTGCCGGCGGTGTAGGCGTCTTCCAGGCCGTCCCGCATCATCGTGTCGATGATGCGGTCATGCCCGATGCGCGCGCCGGAGCGATGCTTGGGCAGCGCGTAGGGCGCGTTCGTCATGCTTTCCATGCCGCCCGCGACGATGATGTCGGCGCTGCCGGCGGCCAGCGCGTTGCTGGCCAGGATCGCGGCCTGCATGCCGGATCCGCACATCTTGTTGACCGTGGTCGCCTCCACCGACACCGGCAGGCCGGCGCCCAGCGCCGCCTGCCGCGCCGGCGCCTGCCCCAGGCCCGCGGAGAGCACGCAGCCCATGTAGATGCCGTCGATCACATCCGGAGCGACGCCCGCCCGCTCCACCGCCGCGGCGACCGCCGCCATGCCCAGCTTGGTCGCCGCAAGCGACGAGAGCACGCCCTGGAACCCGCCCATCGGCGTTCGTGCGTAGCCGGCGATGACAACGGGATCGGACATGACGGTGCCTTTCGAACGGATGGTTACAGTGCGCGCGCAATGACCATGCGCTGGATATCGGACGTGCCTTCACAGCGCGATGCCGTAGCCGGCACCCTCCGCCCCGAGGCGAAGCCCGTCCTCGACGAACAAATCGTCGATGGCCGAAGCGTCGGATCCGGCATCGCTTTCGGTGAGCGCGAAAGCGCCGATCATCGTGCCCGCGATCAGATCGGGCAGGAAGCGCGCCTGCTCGGACGTTCCGTCCTTGATCAGTCCCGAGACGATCAGGCTGTTCTGGATACTCACGATGGTCGACAGCGCACCGGCGGCCGCCGCCACCTCCATCAGGGCCAGGGCATAGGAGACATAGTCCGCGCCGGCGCCGCCGTAGGCCTCCGGCGCGGTCATGCCCATCAGACCAAGACCGGCAATCTCTTCGAACAGGGCCGGAGGAAAACCCGCCTGTGCTTCGAACGCGGCGCTGTGCGGCTTGATCCGGGATTGCGCGAAGTCGCGGACGCTATCCCGGATCGCCGTCTGCAGCTCGGTTAGAATCATGAACCCCGCCGACCGTTCTACTTACGAGTAGATTGCATTCCGACGCGTTTTCTGTCAACCGGTTTCGAGCGATCAGAAGGACAGGTGTGGAACTCAGCGAATCGCCGTTTCGCTCCGCCGCGCAGAAGAGCGAGGAGCGCGAAGCCAAGCGCAACGCCGTGCTGCGTGCCGCGGTACGCATGTTCAACGAGCGCGGTTTTCATGCGACCTCGCTGGACGATGTCGCGACGACTCTGGGGATCACCAAACCCACCATCTACCATTATCTCGGCAACAAGGATCAGGTGCTGCTGGAGTGCGTGACGATCGGCTTGCAGCAGCTGCTGGACGCCGCCGAGACGGCGCGCGGCGAGCCCGGAACGGGGATCGACCGGCTGCGCCGCTTCCTGCAGCGCTACGCAGAGATCAACATGGACGATTTCGGGCGGTGCGTGATCCGCACCGGCGACGAAGTGCTCTCGCGCGTGAGTGCAAAGCGATACCGCGAGCTGAAACGCGCGATCGACACGGCCATGCGGCGCCTGATCGAGGAAGGGATCGCGGACGGCTCGATCCCTCCCCTCGACCCCAAGATCCTGGCATTCACGCTGGCCGGCGCGCTCAACTGGCCCGCGCGATGGTATGATCCCGAGGGCGCGCGAAGCGCACCGGATATCGCAGGGCAGATGGTCGCGCTGCTCTCCACCGGCTTCGCCCCACGCTGAGCCGCCGCTCAGCGGCCAATCACGGCCTCGATCATTCTCGGGCCGTTTGCGGCTATCGCGCTGGCCAGCATGTCATCGAACTGCTCGGCTGATGTCGCGCGGCACCCCTCGATGCCCATGCCCCGCGCCAGCGCGACCCAGTCGAGCGCGGGATCGTCGATGTCCAGCAGCCTGGCGGCGAGCGTATCGTCGATGCGGGCGCCTACGCGCTTCACCTCGGCACGCAGCACCCCGTAGGAACGGTTGGCGAGGATGATGGTGACGACATCCAGCTTTTCGCGGGCTTGCGTCCAGAGCGCCTGCAAAGTGTACATCGCGCTTCCATCGGCCTGGATGTTGATGACCTTGCAACCGGGAGCCGCGATCGCCGCGCCGGTCGCCAGCGGAATTCCCTGTCCGATGGCGCCGCCCGTCAACGACAGTTGGATATGGGGCGGAGCGGTCGTGAGTTCGCGGACGATCGGGAACACGTTGCTGACCGCTTCCTCGGAAATGATCGTGCCCTCGGCCAGGTGACGTGCGACCGACCGGCCGATTGCCGCCGCATCGAGCAGCCCGGACGGACGGGCGCGATCGACTGCCGCGGGGCGCGACGCCCTCACCGGCCCGGCGTCCAGCGCCTCCGCCAATGCCTGGAGCGCCCGCACCTCGTCCGCATGCTCGTGCGACAAATAGGCGATTGTCGTGCCTTCGGGCACGCACCAGCTTGGATAGTCGGGGTAGGCGAACAGCGCGACCGGCGGCTGCGCGCCGACCAGGATCAGGTCCGTCGCCCCGGTAAGCACCCGAACCGTATCCTCGGCGCGAAACGGGAGCCCCGGGATAGCAAGGCGACCGGCGCCGCGAACGATCTTGCCCGTCGTCAGCTCCATCATCGGGCGAGCGCCCGTCCGGGTGCAGATCCGTTCGAGCGCGTCGAGCCCGGCATCCTCTCCCGCAGCGGCACGAACAAGGATGACGCTGCTGCGGCCGCGCGCCTGCAAGATCGCCGCGACGCGTTCCACCGCGGCGACGTCGGCGGCGGCGGCGGGCCTGTTCGGCAGTGGCGGGCACGGTCCGTCGGCAATCCCCCATGCGGCATCGGCAGGCAAGATCAGCGTCGCGATGCGGCCCGGCTGTTCCAACGCTGCGGCAAACGCCCGCGCGCCGTCTGCGGCGACGGTTTGGGCACTGGCCGAAACCGTCAGCCAATCGGATACCGGACGGGTCAGCGCGGCGACATCCGTCTTGAGCGGACTGTCCCATCGCTGGTGATAGGTGGCGTGATCGCCGACCACGTTGACCACCGGGCTTTTCGCGCGGCGGGCGTTGTGCAGGTTGGCGATGCCATTCGCGAAGCCGGGCCCGAGATGAAGCAGGGTGAGCGCCGGCACGCCCGCGATGCGCGCATACCCATCGGCCATCCCGGTCACCGCGCCTTCGAACAATCCGAGCACCGGCCTGATCTCCGGCACGCTGTTCAACGCGGCCAGGAAATGCATCTCGGACGTGCCGGGGTTGGCGAAGCAAAGCCGCACGCCGCAATCGGCCAGCGTACGGAGCAGGCTTTCGGCGCCGGTCATCATGTTGGGCACGGTCGCCACCTCCTGACGCTCAAATTGGCGATAATAGTATCCAGCATCACGTCGTCAATCGATCGCTCGATTGACGCCCCTGTTGCGACCCGGCACTAGATCGTCACGCAGCAGGGACGACCGCGTGGACGAGACGAAGATCGGGGAGCGGCTTCAGGCGATCCGCGAGGCGCAGGGCTTTTCGCAGCGCGAACTCGCCCGCCGCGCCGGCCTGACGCACGGCACGATATCCTTCATTGAGCGCGACAAGATCAGCCCGTCGATCGGCACGATGCGCCAGATCCTGGACTGCCTGGGCCTGACGCTGTCCGAGTTCTTTGCGCGCGACGCGGAACCGAGCACGCGCTACTTCTTCGAGCATAAGGATCTGATCGACGTCGGCAGCGGCGGCGTAAAGCTGCTCCAGGTCGGCAAGTCGCTGGTCGGGCGCCCGCTGCAGGTGTTGCTGGAATTCTATCCGCCCGGCGCCGAGACCTCGGGTGCTCCCTACAGCGTGGAGGGCGGCGAGGAAGGGGGCGTCGTCATCGAGGGAGAGATCGAGGCGACGGTCGGCGAGGAGGTGCGGATCCTCAGGACCTATGACGCCTATCTGTTTCCCACCTCGCTCCCGCACAAGCTGCGCAACGTCAGCGACAAGCGGTGCGTGCTGGTCAGCGCCACGACGCCGCCGGTGTGATCCCTGCGGACGGGCCGACAAAGCGCTTGTCCGCGATCCTCGCTCTGCCTAAAGTGTATAAAATTCTGACCACTCGTGGTCATGGCAGGGGGTGATCGGCGGGTGGCCACGATCGATACGGCGGCGGAAGATCACCGCGTCGGCAGCGCGCCGCCCGCTGGCGCGCTGCGCAAGCCCTATCTGCTCTTCATCGCCGACATCGAAGACC
>CAXUMU010000009.1:23221-32300 GCA_964252145.1 uncultured Sphingomonadaceae bacterium | reverse complement strand
CAGCAACAGCGCGCGGGTGGTCAGTGCCGACATGAAATCCTCTCCTTGTGTGCCGCGTCCTCGTCGGGGCGCGATCGTGGTCTTGGTAGCGGCGGGCGCGTTCACAGCTTGAACAGCTTGATCGCGTTGGTGCGGCCGATCTTCAGCCGGTCGCACTCGGAGATCGACGCCGCGTCGAACCACGTGGCAGCGTGATCGACATTCTCGAAGGGCCAGTCGGTCGAGAACAGGATGCGGTCGGAACCGATCTCCAGCATGGTGTCGACCAGCGACTGCGTGCGGAAGTTGCCGGACGTGGTGATGTGGAAGTTTGCGTGAAAATAGTCGGCGATCGGCCGCTTCGCCGGGTAGCTCTTAGGCGCCTCGACCCAAGCGTTGCGGTTGTCGATCCGCCACATTGAGAAGGGCAAACCTTCGCCCATATGCCCGATCACGATCTGAAGCCGCGGGTGCTCGTCGAACAGGCCCGACCCCATGAGGCGCAGCGCGTGCACCGCGGTTTCCTGCCCGAACGCCCAGGTCGGACCCATCAGCCATTCGTGCCCGGCATAGATGCGAGAATCCTGCGGCAGGGGATTGCGCGGGTGGAGGTAGAAGGGGGCGTCGAGCGCCTCGCACTCGGCCCAGAAATCCCGGTACATCGGCAGGTCGTAGTAGCGTATGTCATCGCCGACCTGCGAGAAGCCGTTCACCAGTGCGCCTTTGAACCCCATCCCCATGCAGCGGGCGAGCTCCGTAGCGGCCGCATCCGGGTCCTGCAGCGGCAGGGCGGCAAAGGCGCGGAACCGGTCGGATCGCCGCGCAACCTGCTCGGCCAGATAATCGTTTGCGCGCCTGGCCAGTTCGATCGCCGCCGCGGCGTCGGGTAGCCCCTGCACCGTGGGCGCGTTCAGCGACAGGATCATGGTCTCGATGCCGTTGGCGTCCATTTCGCGCAAGCGGCGGTCGTGGATGTCGAGCAGCCGCGCCGACAGTTCGCGCCAATAGTCGTCCGGAACGAAGCCAGCCGAGTCGGATAGTGTGTCCGGCAGCGCGAAATGTTCCTCTAGCGCGATCTTGCCGTCCATTAACCTCTCCAATCGCCGCGGCCGACATATCCGGCTCTCGCCTACCCTTATGTTGCACACGCAAGACTTGCAAGTGGCATTGTTGCTAGCGCATATAAGGCGCGAGAAGAGGACGTGAGGAGAGAGAAATGCCAGACGTCGCTGATGTCGCGATTATCGGTTACGGGCCCGTCGGCATGGCGCTGGCGGCGCTGCTCGGCCGAGCGGGGCATCGAGTCGTCGTCGCCGAACGCTATTCCGGCAAGTACAACCTGCCGCGTGCAGCGATCTTCGATGACGAGACGATGCGCACCTTCGCGAAGCTAGGCATTGCCGAGCGGATGCTGCCGAAGGTGCACGCTCAGCGCCGTTATGAGTGGCGCAACGCAGCGGGCGACCTGCTCATCGAGCATGACTTTGCTGCGGTGGGCAAGAGCGGCTGGGCGGAGTGGTACATGATGTACCAACCGGACCTTGAAGACGCACTTGACGATGTTTGCCGGGAAATTGCTGGCGTAGCTGTCAAGTTCGGAGCCCCGGTGACAGGGATCGACCAGGACGGCGCGGGCGTGACGCTGACAACAGGATCCGGCGAAACGATCCGGGCTCGCTACGCGGTAGGCTGCGATGGCGGCAACAGCTTCGTGCGCGAGGCGCTGGCGGTGCCGATGCAGGATTATGGCTTTTCCGAGCCCTGGATGGTGTGCGACTTTCGTCTGACCGCGCCGCACGACGTGCCAATGGCGCGTCAGGTCTGCGACCCCGCCCAGCCGATCTCGATCATCTCCCTTGGCCCCGATCACCACCGCTTCAGCTTCATGCTCAAACCCAGCGATGATCCCGAGGTCGAACGGCAGCCCGATCGCGTTTGGACGCGCGTCGGCGCTTATCTCACACGGCATCAGGCAGAGCTGATCAGGGTCGCGACATACACATTTCGTTCGCTGGTCGCGGAGCGTTGGCGAGTGGGCCGTATCTTGCTGGCGGGCGACGCAGCGCATCAGATGCCGCCCTTCCTCGGGCAGGGGATGTGCTCAGGAGTGCGGGACGCTCTCAACCTGTCGTTGAAGTTCGACATGCTTCTAGGCGGTCAAGCCGGCGAGGAGGTGCTCGACACCTATCAGAGCGAGCGCGATCCCCACGTCCGCGCCGTCATCATCAAGGGGATCGAGCTTGGCCGCGTGCAGACCATGCGTGATCCCGAAACCGCCCGGGCACGCGACGCCGAATTGCTGGCGCAACGGCGCTCGCATGCCAAGCCCGAGAAGATCGTGTTTCCGCCGCTCGGGCCCGGCCTGTTCGGACCCGGCTCCGGCGCGGGCTCGCTGTTCGTTCAGGGAGTGGTCGAGGCTGCAGGCCGGCGCGAGCGGTTCGACGCGCTGTTGGGCTACGGCAGCTTCCTGCTCGCGAATGAACGCGGCATGGCCGCGCTTGACGCCGAGTCGCGCACCGCGTTGGCAACGGCAAGCGTGCGGCTGGTAGGGTTGTCGCGCAACTCCGATATGCATATTCGGGATGTCGATGGCGTCTACGCAGCCTGGTTCGAGAAACACGCGTGTGACCTCGTCGCGGTGCGGTCCGACTTCCATGTTTGGGGTTCGGCCGAGGCAGGAACCGGCGCTCAGCTGGCTATCGAATTCGCTGCATGCATGGGCGGCGATTTGCTTTCATCGTCGAGCCGCATTCGGAATCCTGCTGCCGAACGGGGCTTGCCTGTGCCGGTGGCGGAGGAGCCATGAATCTAGGGGCTAGCAAAGATGATTGGCTGGCGGCGCAACCATCGCTCGCCGCCGTTCGATGGCGCGCGTCCAGCCGGAAGGACGGACGCGCGCTTGCGGAGACACAACGCGCGCGCTGCATCAACCCGACGAACATATGGCAGGGCGCGCGATCGCCACTTTTCGAGCAGAGTGGCAAGCTGGCCGTCCGCAGGTCAGCGGTGAGCGGCTCGGCGCGGTCCTGCCAGTCACACCCCCAAAGCGGCTTCGCCTTGCAATCAGTCCTCAGGAGAGATTCACCATGCGCGAAGCCGCGTTCGTCGCTACCGCCCGCACCGGCATCGGCCGGGCCTATCGCGGCTATTTCAACGCAACCGAGGCGCCCGTGCTCGCCGGCCACGTCATGGCCGCCGCGGTGGAGCGGGCCGGCATCGACCCGGCGCGGATCGATGACGTCTTCTGGGGCGTCGGCAACCAATGGGGCACGCAGGGCGGGAACGCCGGGCGGATGGCGATCTTCGCGAGCGGGCTGCCGCAGTCGGTGCCCGCCTTCACGCTCGACCGCAAGTGCGGCTCGGGCCTGACCGCCGCGGCGTTGGCGGCGCGGTCGATCATCGCGGGCGACTTGGACGTGGCGCTCGCGGGCGGGATGGAGTCGATCAGCTACACCGTCGCCAAGGACGCGCCGCGCTTCGTCAACCAGAGCGTCACCGAGCGGGTGCCCGCCGCCTACATCCCGATGATCGAGACCGCCGAGATCGTCGCAGAGCGCTATGGCATCAGCCGCGCCGCGCAGGACGAGTACGGCGCGCAGTCGCAGCAGCGCGCCGCCGCCGCCCTGGAGCGCGGCGCCTTCACCGACGAGATCGCCCCGATCACCGTCGATAAGGCGCTGTTCGACAAGGAGGGTAACCGCACCGGCACCGAGACCGTCACCGTCACGCAGGATGAAGGCATCCGCGCCGGCACCACCGTCGAGGCGCTGGCAAGTCTCAAGACGGTCTGGCCCGGAGGCCAATTCACCGGCACCGGCCAAAACGTCACGGCGGGCAACGCCAGCCAGCTCTCGGACGGCGCGGCGGCGCAGATCCTGATGGACCGCGCCACCGCGGAGGCCGAGGGCAAGAACATCCTCGGCATCTACCGCGGCTTCCAGGCGGCGGGCTGCGGGCCGGAGGAGATGGGCATCGGCCCGGTCTTCGCGATCCCCAAGCTGCTCGATCGCGCCGGGCTAACGGTGGCGGACGTCGGCTTGTGGGAGCTCAACGAGGCGTTCGCGTCGCAATGCCTCTATTGCCGCGACCAGCTCGGCATCGATCCGGAGAAGTATAACGTCAACGGCGGCGCGATCGCGGTCGGCCACCCCTTCGGCATGACCGGCAGCCGCCTGCTCGGGGCGGCGCTGCTGGAGGGCCGCCGGCGCGGGGTGCGCTATGTCGTCGTCAGCATGTGCACCGCCGGGGGCATGGGGGCGGCGGGATTGTTTGAGATCGTATAAGGGACTGGCACCGCCACGACGGCGCCGGTGCACGGGAACCCTCAGCGCCAAACTGGGCCGGCCGGCCGCTTCGGTCGATCCGATCGACTGCGGCTGAGCCGTCGTCGGCTGATGGGAGGGAGACTACCCGCCACCGCGCTCGCCAAGCCTCGGCCAAGGCTCCGCCAGCGCTCGCCGTCCGGGTGCGGCGCTGATCCTCGCCGCGCAGCGCGCCAAGCTGGTCGAGACGCTTGCCGCCGGTCTGCGTACCCGGCTATGTCTACATCATTCGAGGTTGAGGCGAACAGGTGGCGCGTTATGACCTTGCAACCACGCCGCTGATCGATCAACTTGCATTCCAATGCAATCGGATCGATCGGAGCAACCGCAGCTGGCTTCGTTCAAGATCGGCCCCATGGCCGGGTCCCGGACAGGGCGGCTTGGCAGCGATGCGACACACACTCTCCCGGCAGCGCAATTCGAGCGCCAGCCGGTCATCAGGGCCTGCATCACCAACGGACGCACTGGCCCGTCAGACATCGAGCGGGCGCCGACCTGCTTTGAGCCGCGAGCGACGATGTTGGCGCCCGAGCCTGATCCCATTGCCGCGGAAGATACTGCTCCTTGTCGCTGATAGGCCACTCGTCCGCCTTCGGCTCAAACCATGCCCGGAGGGTTTCGCATCCGTTGAGCCGGGCGGCGGGACGGCGCCGCAGAACGTCGGTGCGGCTCTGGCGCAGTATGCGTTGCGATGCATCGATATAGACGAATAGACATCAGACGAACCGGCGCTGGCACAGCTTGGCCCAAGCGGCGCGGTAAAATCTGCCGTGATCCGCCGCGATCGCATAGCGAAGCTGGCGGATGTCTAAGGGCCCGCAGAACTCCTCATTCGCTCGCACCGACCGCCTTACCAGGGCAGCGCATGTCCATCACGGAAGAAGCCGCCGGTCGGACCTGCGTCGGGGAGCGTCGCAGCCCACACGATCCCGGCGGCGCCGTCCGCGACCGGCCGGCCGCCCGATCCGCCCATGTCGGTCGCGACCCAACCGGGGCAGGCTGCGTTGACCTTGAAACGCGCGCCGAGCTCGCCGGCGAGGGTTCGGGTCAGTGCGTTCAGCGCCGCCTTGCTGACCTGATAGGCGGGCGGCCCGTCCCCCATCGATATGAGCGACCCGGCTTCGGACGAGACATTGACGATGCGCGGCGCGCCACTCTGGCGTAGCAGCGGCAGCAGTACCTGAGTCACGCGCCATGGCCCCATCAGGTTGGTCGACAGCGCTTCCACGACGATGCCGTCGAGGTCAGCGTTCGAGGCGTGTTCCTGGGTGTCGTAATGCACCCCCGCGTTGTTCACGAGGATGTCGAGCCGGCCGGGATCGGCGGTGACGGCCGCCGCCATCGCCGCAACGCTCGCGGCATCGGCGACGTCGAGCGCGACGGGGCGGACATCGCCGGCGAGCGTCGCCGCCGCGCATTCGGCTTTCGCACGGTCGCGTGCGGCGAGGAGCACCGTCATCCCGCGAGCGGCGAGCTGCCGCGTGACCTCAAGACCGATCCCGCGGTTCGCGCCGGTGACGAGCGCTACCCGTTGGTCAGCCATTCGAGAGGCCGTGCAGCTTGGGACCGTCGCCGGCGAAGCTGCCGGTCAGCACCGACGGGCTGAAATATTCGCGCACGTTGGTGATCTTTCCCTCGTCGTCAAAGCTGAACGCCGAAATGTAGCGGTTGTCGTAGCGACCGCCGGCCTTGAGTTCGATATGGCCGTTGAACTCCGCGATCACCTGGTTCGGGTCCGCGCAACGATGGATCACCAGGTCGCTGAACGCCATCTTGGCGAAGGTTCTGGGCAGCGAGCGATGATGATCCATGATCGCGTCCCAGCCGGCGAAGTGGTCAGGAAAGTTCGGCGGCGCAAACGGGTTCTCTTGCACGGCGTCATTCCTGAGGAGCGTACCCCCAGCCCTCGATGTCCAGCGCAGAGAGGCGGTCGAGATAGGCGCGGACCGTCTGGATGTTGGCGGGTTCAAAGGATGGCTGAGCCTCGCCGCCGGGCTGGTCGGCAAAGGGATTACCTAACTCGCGGGTCAGCGTCACCGGGTCGAAATATTCGGCCCATTCGACGACCGCGCCCGCCGCTACGGTGAACAGCGCGACATAGCGGTTGCGGTACGTCCGGCCGTCCTTGAAGGCGATGTCGGTTCGGTAGGTGGCGAGCCAGCGACCGGGCGCGTCGAGCGCGTGGATCGCGAGATCGGGGAAGGCGACGCTCGCGTAGCCATTAAGCAGGGTGCGGTATTGGCGCGCGAGCGTCTCGCGGCCTTCGAAGACGGTCGGGAATCCTTCGGGCGCGAACGGCATGACCTGCCGCCCGTCCGGCGCGAACAGCGCGACCAGCCCATCGGGGTCCAGCGCGGCGATGCGCTCGAAGACGCTCGCGACGAGCCGTCGCTCGTCCTGGCCGTCCGCCGCGGTCCAGCAGCTGACCGCGTGGGCGAGCGGCTCGGCGAGCAGGTCGTCGGCGCGCTCGGGGAACGCGAGCAGCTCGGGCGGACAGTGATGGGCGTGGAACGCATCGAAGGCGGCGCGGTTCTCCCATGCTTCCTCCAGCAGCCAGCGCGGCCCGTTTTCCTCGCGGTAGAGCCGAAACGCCTGCGCGCCATGCGGCTGCGCGGCGACGAACTCCGCCTCGGCGAGCCCGGCCAGCGCTTGCGCCAGCGCCTCCTCGCGGCCGGCGCGCGGCGTGAGCACGTCGCGGACGAACAGGGCGGCCATCAGAAGAACACCCCGGCCCAACCCTTCTGCCGCTGCGCCAGGTCGAGATACTCGCGGAACAGCGTTACCTTGCCATGCTCGATCCGCATCCGGCCGATGCCGATGTTGCGGTAGAGGAACTGGGTCTTGGCGATCAGGAAGGCGAGGCGGAACTCCACGTAAAGCAGCGTCGGGTCGAGCGTTTGGCGAACCTCGACATCGGTCAGCTCGACCTGCTCGACGAAGCGCGGGATAACCGAGAAGCAGGCGGCGATATTGTCGCGGCCGCGGATCGTGGTGACGGTGCCGTCGCGCTCGACCGGCATGTCATAGGTCGCGCTCTCGTCGTCATAGGGAATCTGGTAGGTGCCGTCCTCGGCCCACAGCCGCTTTCAGCCGTCTATGTCCTTTTCGCGCAGATGCTGGAAGAAGGACTCGACGATCTGCTCGTTGTCGGACGCGACGAGGTTGGCGCAGGCGATGTTCGGATCGTAGCGGGCGAGAGGTTCGGCGAGGGTCATCGGACTTGCTCCTTGGCGTCGGGGACCAGCGGTGCGAAGAAGGCCGCCCAGTCGGCTGGCGGCCCGGCTGTATCGGCGTAGAGTTCGAAGGTGCGGCCGAGCGCGCCGCCCTCATCGAGCGCGGCGACCAGCACGGCGGCGACGTCCTCGCGCGCAATGTCGCCGTCGCCGGTGTCGCCCTGTTCAGCGCGGATGCCGCTCGCGCCGCTGGGTTCGTCGGTCAGCCAGCTCGGCCGGACGATGACATAGGGGGAGCCCGCTGGCGCGGACCGCGCCCTCGGCCTCGCGCTTCCAGCGGAACGGCTCGCCGGGCTCGACTTCGGGCGGCTCTTCTCGGCCAGTATAGATCGAGGACACATACAGGAAGCGGACGCCGGCTGGGCTCGCGGCGAGCAGGTTGGCGGTGCCGCGAAAGTCGATCCGCTCGAACTTGTCGCTGCCGGACGCATCGTCGGCGCCGTGCGCGGCGATTATCGCGCTGACGCCGTCGGCGGCGGCGCGCAGCGTCCCGGGCCGCTCCAGGTCGAGCGCGACCGGCTCCACGCCCTCGGGGAAGCGATGCCGCGCCGGGTGGCGCGAGCCGGCCCGGATTGGCCGTCCCGCCGCTGTCAGCCGACGGACGACGGCGCCACCGATGCCTCCGGTCGCGCCGGTGACGAGGATCGTACCGCCGCTCACTTGGCTAGCCAGCCGCCGGTCACGTCCAAGTCCATGCCGCTCAGCGCGGTCGCATCCGCGCTGGCGAGGAACAGGACGGCGTGCGCCATCTCGTCAGGGGTGTCGTGCCGCCGGAACGGCAGGGCTTGCGCGGCCTCCTCCATCGTCCGCCCGAAATGCGCCATCGACGCGCGGATCATCGGCGTGTCGACCGACAATGGACTGAGCGCGACGACCCGGATGTTCTTGGCGCCGAGTTCGGTCGCGGCGACCCTGGTCAGCCCCAGGATCGCGTGCTTCGACGCGGCGTAGCCGCCCATCCCCTCGAACGCGACATGGCCGGACACGGAGGCCGTGTTGACGATTACCCCGCCGTCGGGTTGGCGAGCAGGTGCGGGATTTCGGCGCGCATCGCGCGGAACACGCCGCCGGCGTTGGTGTCGATGATCGTCTGCCAGTGCGCGTCGCTCATCTCGTGGACCGGTGCGGGGACGAGCGCCGGATCGCGCTCCGGGTCCATGAAATAGCCGGCGTTGTTGAACGCGATGTCGAGCCGGCCCCAGCGCTCGGCCGCACCATCGACGAACGCCCGCAGCGCGGCGTCGTCGCGGACGTCGGCGGCGGTGAACACCGCCTCGCCGCCGAAGGCGCTCACCGCCGCCTCGACCTCCGCGCCGCGATCGCGGCTTCGTGCGCAGAAGGCGACACGCGCGCCCTCGCGCGCGAACGCTTCGACGGTAGCGCGGCCAATCCCCGAGCCGCCGTCGGTGACGACGACCACGCGGTCGGCAAAGCGTCCGTTCGGGTCGGCGGGGTGGGTCGCCGGGGCGCAGGCTCTGAGCGTTCCCTGGCCTTCAGGCATGAGCGGAACTCCTGTTTTCGTCGGTGTGAACTAGGCTTGTGATC
>CAXUMU010000009.1:0-23211 GCA_964252145.1 uncultured Sphingomonadaceae bacterium | reverse complement strand
GATCTGGGCGGCCACGAGCCCCAGCGTCGCCACCGCGACGCCGATCGCGGTCCTGGTCGTCCACGGCTCGAGCCCGAGCGCGGCGGCGGTCGCGACCGTCACCCCCCGGGGTGAAGCCGTCGCGCAGCCCCTGCCGCCCGGCCAGCGAGTACAGGGTCCAGCCCGCGACGGCGCCGAGACCGGCCGCCACGCCGATACCGTTGCGCGCGGCGGCGGCCGCCACGTCAGTTGATCGACGTCGAGCTGCCGCCGTCGACCCGCCAGTTGGCGCCGGAAACGAAGCGGCTGAGCGGGCTAGCAAGGAAGGTGACGATTGCGCCGAGATCGTCGGGCTTGCCCATCAGTCCGATGTCGTTGGGGAGGAGTTCACCCGCGACGTGGCGCTCGATCGCTTCCCAGTCGTCACCCCAATGCTCGGTCTCGTTCATCTTGGTGTAGAAGCCGCGCACCGAGGGAACGTCGATCAGCCCCGGGGTGACGATGTTGGACGTGACGCCGGTCCCCTTCAGGTGGCGCGCGAGCGAGACGGTGAACGACAGCATCGCGCCCTTGGCGGCGCAATATTGCGGCTGGGTCGCGAACGGCTGCCAGCCCGACCCCGAGCCGATCTGGATGATCCGCCCCCAGCCCTTGTCCTTCATGCCGGGCATCAGCGCCTGCACCGTGCGCAGCGCGGAGACGATGTCCGACTGGTAGGTGTCGATCCACTGCTGCGGGGTCACGTCGTTCCAAGTTGTCGGATCGTAGCTGCCGGCGTTGTTGACCAGGATATCGACCGGGCCGCCCTTCAGCGCGGCATCGGTGACGCCCTTTGCGCCGTCGTCGGTCGAAAGGTCGCCGAGCACCACCTCGGCGGCGCCGCCGGCGTCGCGGATCGCTTTGGCCACGCCCTCAGCGCGCTCGGCGTGGCGGCCATGGACGATCACCGCCGCGCGCTCGGCGCCCAGCGTCTTGGCGATCGCCTCGCCGATGCCGGCGCTCGATCCGGTGACGAGCGCGCGCTTGCCCTTGAGCTGCAGGTCCATCGCGGCCCCCTCAGCTCGTGCCCGCGGCCTTGCCCTGCATCAGCAGGGGCGGCGCGTAGGAGGGCGGCTTGTCGCCGAGCGGTTTCTCGCCTGCGAGCATTGCCTGCATGTCTGGCTCGAAGAAGTAGTAGGGGAAGCGCGGCTCGGGCTTGGACACGGCGTCGAGCCGCGCCGCCAGCTCCGGCGGGATGTCGAAGTCGAGCGCGCCGAGGTTGTCCTGGAGCTGGCCGAGCTTGGTCGCGCCCACCAGCACGCTGGCCACGCCCGGGCGGTTGGCGACCCAGTTGACCGCCACCTGCGCCATCGAACGGCCGAGGTCATCGGCCACCGTCTCCAGTTCCGCAACGATCTTCCAGTTTCGCTCGGTCAGCTTGTTGAAGGCGGGGTTGGCCCCGCCGCTCATCTGCTTCAGCCGACCGTCGCCCTGCGTCTTCTGATCCTCCAGCGAGCCCTTCGAGGGCCGGTACTTGCCCGACAGCAGGCCCGAGGCGAGCGGGCTCCACACCATAACGCCCATGCCGTGCGCGACGCCCAGCGGTGGGTACTCGTCCTCGATCGACCGCTCGGCGAGGCTGTACTCGAGCTGGAGCGCGCTGAAGGGCTCCAGCCCGCGGAGTTCAGCGATCGCCTGGCCACGGCTGGCGTACCAAGCGGGAACGTCGGACAGCCCGACGTGCCTCACCTTCCCCGAGCGCACCAGGTCGTCGAAGGTGCGCAGCACCTCCTCGACCGGCGTGACGTGATCCCAGGTGTGCAGGATATACAGGTCGACGTAGTCGGTCCCGAGCCGCTTCAGCGAGCCTTCCACCGCCGACAGGATGTGCTTGCGCCCGTTGCCGCCGGCGTTGGGGTTCTTGGGGTCGAGGCTGTAGGAGACCTTGGTGGAGACGACGACGCGGTCGCGCTTGTCCTTGATGAACTCGCCGAGGAAGGTCTCGCTGTCGCCGTTGGTATAGGCGTCGGCGGTGTCCACGAAGTTGCCGCCCGCGTCGAGGTAGGCGTCGAACATGGAGCGGGCCGTCGCCTTGTCCGCGCCCCAACCCCAACCGGTGCCGAAA
This sequence comes from uncultured Sphingomonadaceae bacterium, assembly GCA_964252145.1. Classification (GTDB taxonomy): domain Bacteria; phylum Pseudomonadota; class Alphaproteobacteria; order Sphingomonadales; family Sphingomonadaceae; genus JAQGLK01. The sequence goes on along the minus strand of CAXUMU010000009.1, from coordinate 21,128 downwards.
GTCATCGCGCCGAGCGCGAGTCGGCTGACGCGCAGACCGGTGCGGCCCAGGGTATAGTAGGTGTCGAGAGGCATGGGAGATCCGATACTCTGCTGACTTTGCCTTCTCATATGGCGGGCGGACCCGCCGTGCGTTCAAACGGCAGATACGATGTATATAAAACGGAAATCGCGGACGTGAGCGTTAGCCGACGGCGCTAGCACGCCCCGACCCCGAAGTAACCGGTAGAGGCCGTGCCGATACAGCGTCGAGAGACGATGGCCAAACGTGAGACGAGTAAGCTGTGCGCTTGCAATGCTTATGTCAGGCTCATCTTGGGAAACATTGAGAAGCTCGCGGGCGCGTTGGGACACGGCGACCCAACAACCAAACACTGGCCGGCGTCCAGTTGCGCCTCGAACGGGATTCGCGAAGTGTCTGGCTGAGACCCCGCACCTCTTCAAAAAGCGTTAAAAGCGGCGACACTGCCGGTAGTTGGACGGCGTCTGACCCGTGTGCTTGCGGAATGTGGTCGCAAAGTGCTGGCTCGACGCGAAGCCGAGTTCGAGCGCCACGTCCGTCACCGTTCGGGCTGGGTCGGCAAGCAGTTCGCAGGCATGCTCGATGCGACGTCTCATCACCCAGGCGTGCGGCGGCAGGCCGGTCGCGGCCTGGAACAGCCGGGTGTAGTGGCGCGGCGTCAGGCCAACCTCGGCAGCGATCTCGGCGAGGCCGACATCGCTCCCAAGCCGCGCTTCCAGATGCTCGATGGTCCGGCGCACACGCCAGTCAGCCGATGGCGAACGTGAGGATTCGATGATGACCGGATGGCCGGCTCCAGTCACGCGAACGATCAGACGAGCGGCCATCGCGGTCACCAACCCATCCACGAACAGCTTGGAAGGTCGTGCGCCGTCAAGCGCGGTGTCCAGCTCCGTGAACAGCCGGACGAGAACCGGATCGTCGAGCTGCAGTTCTTCCTGCATCTCGAACGCGCTGCCGTGACCATCCATTTCCGCCTGCATGCGCAGCCAGCCCGGGGGGAAATACAAGTGCGTGCAGCTGAACGGCCGGTCGGGAAGGAAATGCCAGCTACCATATGCTCCTTGCGCCATCGACCCGATGTGACCGCGCACCGCCGCCGCATCCCGGAGTCTGCCGCCGTTCAGTCGGCGGGCGCCGTGATCATTACGCATCCGCACGAGTGTATCGTGCGGCGTGGCGGCGTCGGGGGTTTCGCGCATGAGGTGATCCCAGCGCGATATCCAAATGTCTTGCGCCGCCCGTTGCTGAAAGGTGATGTCGCTCGGCGGCAATCCGAACTTTTCGGAGAAAACCGCCGCAGGCTCTGGCATGCGGTTCATCCTATGCCCTGCTCAACTTCATCTGCCAGTCCTCTCGCAGCAACGTATAACGAACATCGGTCATTCAGCCCTCGCGCGCCAATATCTTTGTCGTGAAGAGTGACCAGCGCCCTGGCGGAGGCTCCGCGATATCGCGCCAGCGGGCCGCTTTAGTCTAATAGGTGACGCGTCGTGCGGTTACCGTTTTACCCTCATGGTTCTGTCGGCCAGCCTACCCTATATCGCCCTATCTTGCCGATATTGGGTTGGCGTCGTGCCGAGGTACTGTCGGAAGACGGTGGCCAGATGCTGTGACGAGCAATAACCGCACGCGTGCGCGACTTCGGTCACGCTTACCGACGAGGCGGCGAGCAACTCGCAGGCACGCTGCATTCGGCGACGCATCAACCAGCTATGTGGCGGCTGCCCCGTAGCGGCTCGGAAAAGGCTGCTCAGATGACTGCTGGAGATGCCCGTTCGGGTTGCCAGTTCGGCTAGGCTTACGTCGTCCGACAAATGTTCCTCTAGGTAGTCGATCGCGCGTCTCAGGCGAGGGTCGCGAACCGCCGACGATCTATCGTGGGTGGTTGCGTCGGTCGGCAGCCGATCGCCGATGTTCGACCATCTTTGCAGCAGCCAGATGCAGATGGCGGAGGCGAGATGCTCCCCAAGCATCCGGTCGAACACGGACAGGCCAGGTAGAACATGGTCCACCTGTTGGCATAGAAGTTCGAGTTGCCTGTCTGCGCGGAAGGCCGGATCCACCAGCTCGATCTGCGAGCCGCCGGCGTCGCTGCCCATCTCCGCGGCCTGGGCCGCAAGTTGGGAACGGGGAATGTAGATGTGTAGGATATCGACGGCCTTGGTGAGGACGCATCGGGGCTCGACGCCTGCGTGAACCAGGCTGATCGACTGGGCCGGCAATACGCCGTCGATCACATGCTTGCCGTCGCGCCATTGCTGATGGCGTCGATTTCCGCCGAGCGTATAAGCGAGGATATGAGCGTCGGAGGGGCGAGTGAACACCTCCGGTGCAGCCTAACGTGCGACCTAAACTGAACGGGACGACCTTGGTGTTGCTTGTCGATGCCGATTATGACGACGTGCATGCTGAACTGCCGAGCCGTACGGCAGTTAGCGATGAGCAGTTCATGGTTTGAACGTTTACCATGAACGGATCTGCTGTTCCGCAAGAGCGGGGATTTTCAACGACGAGTTGGGTGAATGACCGTGCTCTTTGTCAGGACATTCGACCGATTATCGGGCGTACTTCGGCAACGGGATTAGAGAGGGGCCGCCGTTTACCGTCCAAGGATCGTCAATTCTTGGAAAAAAGTCGAGGTCGCGGCGCCGGTACGGTAAGCGCGAGCGATCCGTATCCAGCGCCCCGGGGGAAGACACCTGCCACAAATGGTCAGCGATCGGCGCAAAGTCAGCGACGAAGTGGTTGCTTGACTTCACGACGATCAGGCGCCTGTCCATGAGGTCGAGACCGAGCCCGGTGAAGAGGTCGCGCGAGTAGACCTGCGCGCGAAGCGCGCTGGCCACGATGTCGATGCCGCCGTGCCGGAGCCATGCCGTGGTGCCCATCGGCTGGCGGCTCCCGAAGGCATTCTGCTGATGATCCCTGACGACGCTTACGACCTGAACGTCCAGGTCGAGCGGGTCGCCCGACGACGGGCCCGCCTTCCCGCCAAGCCGAACGGTGAGCTCCGCACCCGGCCCCGCGTCCGCGCACATGCTCACCACCTGCGGATCGTGGAACGATCCTACGACGGCGTCCGCGAGGCCCCGACGAAGCATCTCGCGCAGGATGAACGTGCTGTCCCCGGGCGCCCCTCCTCCGGGGTTGTCGGCGTAGTCGCCGAGCACCACCCGTCCCCTGAGCCCGGCCGCGCGGTCGAGCGACTGGGCGACATCCGGGTAGCGGGGAAGCAGCGCGTGGCGTTTGCCGTAGAGCAAGGCCGAAAGCCGCAGAGCCTCCGCCGCGGCGGCGTCGGCGTCGGCGTCGGCGTAGACGAGGAAGCGGGTGCCGACGTCGGGAACGTCGCCCCACGGAAAGCCGTGCGCGAGCGAGGCCGAGAGGATCCGAGGATGCCGGGAAGCGGCCGCGATCTCCTCGACGATCGAGCGCATCGGCTGATCCTGGGTGGGGTAGAAGCCGATGCACGCCGTGTCGACGAGCGCGGGCACCGGCCGGATCTCGCCTCGCTCGACCCTCGCGCACAATTCGTATAGGTCCTCCCCGCGATCCCCGATGTCGGTGTGCGGATATTCGCGGTAGGTGACCAGGACGTCCGCCGCCCCGACCATCGTCGCGGTGAGATGGCAGTGGGGGTCCAGCAGCGCGCCGACGACGGCGCCCGGAACCGTCGCGCGCACTCGCGTCAGCAGCTCCCCCTCGCAATCGTCGCTTCCGTCGGCGACCATCGCGCCGTGGAGCGAGAGGAGCACCGCCGAGACGGGCCCCGCTTTCCGCAATCCTTCGAGGATGCGGTCGCGCAGGTCCTCCCAGACGACGCGCACGGTCCGACCGGCAGGCTGCGCGAAGGCGGTGATGCCCTCGTGCACGACACGTCCGTCCGCCTCCGCCCGCCGGCGGAACGCGGCCATGCCGAGCTCGAGTCCGTTGGTGGACCCGTCCAGGTGGATGCCGACCTCCTCGAACGCGGACCAGCCGGTCGGCGTCGGCGAGAAGGTGTTCGTCTCCGTCGAGAGCGCGGCGATGTAGACCGGGCCCAGGATCGTCACGCGGGCATGGTCCGCCGTGCGGGCGCTTCGCGTCCGGCGAGCCGCGCCGGATCGTACGCGGCCGGAACGATCCCGTCCGGGATCGCCGACGCGTCCCCGGCGATCAGGGCGGCCGCGAGCGCGGCGGCGCCGGGCGCGGTCTGCACGCCGTAGCCGCCCTGGCCAACGAGCCAGAAAAAGTCCGGCACCTCGGGGTCGAAGCCGATGCACGGCACCCGATCGGGGCTGAAGGTGCGCAGCCCGGCCCACGTCACGGGCCGCCGCGTGATGCTCCAGTCCAACAGCTCTTCCATGCGCTCGGCGCCCTCGGCCAGCGCGAAGTCGTCCGCGGCCGCGTCATGCGGCACGACGTCCGTCTCGTCGGCGGGGGAAAGCAGGAACCGGCCCGCGTCAGGCTTGAGGTAGAAGGTCTCGCGCGCTTCGATAACCATCGGCCAGCCTTCCGACCCCGCCGGCGCGTCGATCAGCGCCGCGGTGCGGAGCCTGGGCGCGAGGCCAACCGGCTTCACGCCCGCGATCGACGCCAGCTCGTCGCCCCAGGCTCCGGCGGCGTCGACGAGTACGCCTGCCTCGATGCGCTCGCCGCCGGCCTCGAGCCGCCAGCCGCCGCCGGTCTTGGCAGCCGCGGTCACCGGCGCGCGCGTCCTGATCTCGCCGCCCAGACCCGCGAACCACCGCAGGTAGCCCTGCTGCAGCGCGTCGACGTCGATGTCGGCGGCCGACGGGTCAACGGCGGCCGCAGCGAGCCGGGAAGGGCGCAGGAGCGGGAACCTGGCGCAGGCCTCCTCGACAGTCGCGGCGGTGAGGGCCCCGGCACCGGACGCGACGTGCGCGTCCAGCGCCTTCTGACCCTCCTCGCCGGCAATCATGAGCAGGCCGCGCGGCGAGAGCACCGGATGTGGCCACCAGCGGGCGTCGAGCGTCTCGAACAGCGGCAGCGACGCCGCGCTGAGCGCCTGCAGGACGGGGCCGCCATAGGTCAGGTGGAACATCGCGGCCGATCGGCCGGTGGCGTGCATGCCCGGCCGCTCCTCGCGCTCCAGGAGCAGCACCCGCCGGCCCGGGGCCAGCGCCGCGGCCAGCGAAGCGCCGGCGATGCCCGCTCCGGCGATGACCACGTCGTAAGTTTCGTTCAAGATCCGCCCCCGATCACGTCGCTTCCAGCAGTGCAGGCCTGTCCAACGCGAACTCGGGAGGCAGTGGACCATCGGATGCCACCGCCTCGGCCACCATCTCGCCGACCGCCGGCGCGTGCTTGAAGCCATGCCCCGAGCAGGCCGAGACCATGATGGCGCGTCCGTCATCCGGTGCGCGGTCCACCACGAACTGGGCGACCGGCGTTACGGTGTAGACGCACGCCGCGGACCGGAGCAGGCGGAGAGCGGGCCCCATCCTGCCGGCAAGGTGATCGCGCTCGAACGCGGCCGCCTCGCCGGGCATCACCGCGCGCTCGACCTCGTCGGCTCGGGCCGACGCCCGAGCGTATTGCTCCGTCGCGAGCTTCACGCCGGCGTCCACATCCGGGAAGCTATAGAAGGCGTCCTCGGCGCGGGGGCCGTGCAGCCTGAGAAAGACGGGGAAGGCAGCGCTGTCGACGGCCGCCGGGACATCGGCCCCAAACCAGTGCAGCACCTGTCGTAGCCGGCGCGTGCACGTCCGGAGAGCCGGAACCAGCTCGGGAAGCCAGGGACCGGCCGCGAGCACCACGCGCGCGGCGGAGATCGCACCTTGCGTGGTCGCCACCTCCACGCCGGAGCCGGCGCGGTGGTGGCCGAGATAGGACACCCCCGTCCGGATCGTGGCGCCCGACGCCGCGGCATCCCGGAGCAGGGCGATGATGGCACGCTCCGCGTGCACGAGCCCGCCCTCGGGCTCGAGGTAGCCTCGCGCGTGGTCTTGGACGGCGTGGGCCCGAAACCGCGACCGCAGCGCGGGCGCGTCGAGCGCTTCGTGGGCGACGCCGTTACGCCCGGCTACGCCGATCGTCCGCTCGAAGAAGCCACCGAGCCCGTGCAGGCAAGAGTCGCCGCCCGTCTCGTCGATGATCAGGAAGCCGCACTGGTCGAGGAGTTCGAGTCCGGTCGCCCCCTCCAGGTCACGCCAGATCGCGTGGCTCCGCCGCACCATCGGCACGTAGACGTCGCCTTCGCCGACCGCGACGCGTGTCGCCCGCGTCTCCCCGTGACTCGATCCCAGCTCGTGCGGTGGCGCGTAGCGGTCGATCCCGAGCGCTGCGACACCGCGTCTGGCGAGCGCGCGGAGCGTCGCGGCGCCCATGGCGCCCAGCCCGACCACGATTACGTCGAAGGAGCGGGTCACGCCTATATCGTCAGAACGGCGCAACGACGCCCGCGCCAGCCGCCCCGGCCTCGCGCAGAACGTGGTCGGCAGCGATAAGGTCCTCAGCGATCATTCCGAGGGACTTGAAGGCGGTGATCTCGTCGAGCGAGCGCCGCCCCGGCACGGCGGCGGTGAGCACCTGCCCGACGGAGCCGACGACATGGTCCTCGCCGATCGCGCCCACCTCCAGCGCCCTGCGGAGGTCTCCGCCCAACGCCCGCGCGCTCGGCTCGTAGTCGACGTAAACCCGCGCGCGCGCCAACGTCGCGTGATCCACTTCCGAGGTGGTGGGTATGCTCGAGCCCACGATGTTGACGTGCTGACCCGGCCGCAGCCATGTCCCCTCGAAATAGGGCTCGCGCGCCGCGGTCGTCAGGCAGAGAATGTCCGCGCCAGCGGCTTCGTTCGGCTCCGCGACCGCACGGGCGGCTTCGCCGACCTCCTGCGCGAACCGGCGCGCGCGCTCGGGATCGCGGCCCCAGACGAGGACGGAGCGGATCGGACGCACGGCCCGGATCGCCTCGACATGGCTGTGGGCCTGCTCGCCGTAGCCGAACACGCCCAGCGTCTCCGCGTCCGGTCGCGCGAGCGCGTCCGTCGCGGCCGCCGACGCCGCCGCCGTCCTGATGGCGGTGATTTCCCGGCCATCGAGCATGGCGACCGGACGGCCGTTTGTCCTGTCGAACAGCAGGACTGGTCCTTGGTGCGAGCCGAGTGCGGTGCCGAAGTTGCCGGGGAACACGGTCATTACCTTGATCCCGATCCAGTCGGGACGGCTCACCAGGCCCGGCATGATGCCCAGAAGACCGCCGCCTTCGGGCAGCGGCATGGCGGTGCGGATCGGCTGAACAGCGCGGCCCTCCGCTTCCGCGCGGAAGGCGTCGCGCATCAACTCGATGCAGCGGGGCATCGGCAGCAGCGCGCGCACGGTGGCGGCGTCGATGATCCTGATTCCGGTCACGCGGCGTTCCTCGTCGAGACGCCGGCGGGCGTCCGCCCCCTCGCGGCGGGCAGCAGCTTCTCCACCAGCGTCACGATCAGCCTGCCGGGCTCCTCAAGCGTGACCACGTGCGCCGAGTGCGGAAACTCGACGAACGCCTTCCACGGCGCGTCGACTTCATCGTAGTAAACGCGGGCGAGCGTGACGGGCGTCTGCCAGTCGTGCGCGCCCGACATGATCACCACCGGCACCTCGAAGCGCGTACCCACCGCGTCCCGTGCGTTCCAATCGGCGATGGACGCGCCGATCTCCTCGTGCGGGGTGATCGGGCCGCGGGTGAACGGCGGGTCGGGCTGCGGCGGCGGTTCGGCACGCGCCGGGGAGACGGCCATGCCGGCGAGCGCGCGCGAGTTCCAGTCGTCGCCCGGGCCATCGAAGTTGTGCCAGGAGAAGCCGCGTCTCACCATCTCGGTCTGGACGAAGCCGACCCACTCGACCCAGGCCTGCCGGTCGGTTCCCGGCGGCAGCGGCCCGAGCGCCTCCAGCCGCTCGAGCAACTCGGCCTCTCCGTTCGAGCGCGCGTGGCCGGTGAGCAGCCTGCGCGTTTCCTCGAAGTTGCCGCGCTGATCGACGAGCTGCCCGATCGACGCGATGGCGTGGAGCAAGTCCGGCCTTCGGTGCGCCAGTTCCAGGCAGAGCGCCGTGCCCCACGACTGGCCGAGCAGCAGCACCTTGTCCTGCCCGAACCTGCCGCGCAGCAGCTCGATCAGCTCGACGAGATCGGCGACATATTGCTCGAGGTTCAGGGTGCCCTCCAGCCGCGCGCCGTCGACCGCCGAGCGGCCGAAGCCCCGCTGGTCCCACTGGACCACCGTGAAATAGTCCTCCCAGGGCCGCTGGAACATGTAGGCGATGTCGGAGATCGCGCCGCCCGGGCCGCCGTGCAGGAAGATCAGGAGGGGCGCGCGCCGATCCTGCCCCCGTATCGCGATCCATTGGCGCGCGCCGCCCAGCGTGACGTGCATGGCCTCGTCGATCCCGTCGGGCGACACGATGCGCGCCATGTCCGCATGCATGCTGCGGATCGCCGCGAGGTCCAGTCCGAAGGTCGTGTCCATCGCGGGCTCGGCCCGCTGCGCGTCCTCGTTCACGCCGCCCTCCTCGTCCGGGGAGCTTCCGACCGCGGCGTCCAGACCGCCTCCGCCACCCGTCGCCAATTGCCGCCCATGATCTTCGCCAGATCGTCGTCGGCGTAGCCTCGCCGCATGAGCGCGATGGCGATCTCCGGCAGCGCCTCCGGCCCGAGCATCACCAGGTCGCCGGCGTAGGCGTCCGGATCGGGCCATGTATGACGCTTGGTCGCGAGTTCGTTGGCGAGTTCGACCTGGTCGAAGACGTAGTCGAGACCGATACCGACGTGGTCCGGGCCGACCAGCTGGACCACGTGGTCCACCGCGTTCGCGAATGCCTCGGGCTGATCCGCGTTCGTGCCCAGGAAGAAGCCGATGCCGCTGATGCCGACCACCCCGCCGGTCTCCGCGCAGGCGCGGATGAGCTCGTCCGGAATGTTGCGGCCGTGCTCGGCGATCGCGAGCGGGTTGGAGTGCGAGAAGATGACGGGATTGTCAGCCGCGGCCATCACCTCCCGCACCGTGCGGTGGCCGGTGTGCGAGCAGCAGACGACCATGCCGACCCGCCTCATTTCTGCGAGGAGGGCCCGACCGTGCGCCGTGAGGCCGCCATCCACGTCGTGGCAGCCGCCGCCCGCCGCGTTGTCGCGGTTGTAGGCGACGAGCATCCAGCGGACGCCAACGTCGTGGAGGAGCTCGACCATGCCGTGGTCGCCACCGTCCAGCGGCGCCATGCCCTCGACATCGAAGGTGACGCCAAGCCGTCCCGTGGTGCGCGCCTCGTCGATGTCGGCGACGTCGTCGATCAGCTGGAACCGCTCGCCGTTCGTCCGGATCCAGCGCCGAAAGGCGGCCGCCATCCTGAGATGGTGCTCCAGGCCGTAGGGTCCGTAGCCGATGTTCAGGCTGACCACGTCGGCGCCGGCGGCGCGAAAGCGATCGAGTTGCGGCAGGAAGCTCACGTCGTCGGGCAGCACCAAGAGGCGGAGCCCGTCCGGCGAGAAGCCGACCGGAACCGCCGACCGGCCATCGAGCGACGGAGACGCGAACAGGCGATCGATCGGGATGCCGTTCATCGCACTGCCGGCGTCACACGCCCTGCAGGGGCGCTGGACGGAGCACGCCGTCGTCGACCCACATCACCAGCCATTCGGCGGCGAGGGCCGGCTTGGCCTTGCCCTCGATCTGCACCTCGGCTGCCAAGCGCAGCAGGGTCCGCCCGGACCCGCGATCCTCGCTGGCCATCCGCCTGAACGAGCCTCGCAGCCGCGATCCCACGAGTACGACCTCCGGCAGGCGAAGCCGATCGAAGCCGTAGTTGAGCGCGTAGCCCGTCCGCCGCTCGTGCATGGCTTCGTGATGGAAGAACGTCAGGAGCGACATCGTGAGGAAGCCGAAGGACATGGTCCTGCCATAGGGGCCATGGTCCGCGGCGAAGGCGGGGTCGATATGGAGCGGGTCCGGATCGTTGGTGTCATTGCCGAAGGCGGTGATCCGGTCTTGGTCGATGGTCAGCCAGCCCGAGACGAACAAGGACGCTTCGTCCGCGCCATCCGACCGCTCCTCCAACACCATGCTTGCGCCTCCCCGCTGCTCCCCAGGATAGTGCTCGCCAGTGCCCTGTCAATGAAATTGGGGCCAACCCCAGTTTTCTTGTTAGCACCCGCGCGAACCTTGCGGGCCACCACATTCAGCCCTAGCCCGTAGCCATGGCTGCCAGGGTCGCACGAAAGGGGAGGGGCACCTCGAACGACGTTGTCGCTGCGGCGCCGCTGAGTTACAGCGAGTATCTCGAAAGCCAGGTTCAGGGCGCGGGCCGCAAAGGCGAGCGCACCAGGCTCTCGCTCAAGGCGGCCGCGGCCAGGCTCCTCGACCGGGTCGGCTACCGCGACGTCCGCGTCTCCGACATCAACGAGCAGGCGAACGTCTCCAACGCGCTCTTCTACGTGTACTTCAAGAACAAGGACGTGATCGCACAGGAGGTGCTCGCGGGCTTCCTGGAGTTCCTTGAGAGCTTCCGCGACCGCGACGAGCCCGCCGGCAGCGTGGAAGGCGCCATACTCCACGGCAACCTGCGTTACGCGGAAATGTTCAAGGCGAACGCGGGCCTGATGCGGTGCGTGTTCCAATTCTCCGACGAATTCCCCGAATTCGCGAGGCTCTGGCACGAGTGGAACGCGCGCTGGCGCGCGCGCGTGGTGCGCTCCGTGTCGCGCGCCTTGGATGCGGCCTTCGAGGACCAAGTCGAACTGGACTTCGCCGTGGCGGCGCTGGGTGCGATGGTCGACGCGTTCCTCAGGATGGCGTTCGTCGAGGGAGAGCCGATGGTCGCCGGGACCGAACTCGGCTCCAGCCCCGAGCGCCTCGCGGCGCTGCTCACCCGGCTCTGGGTGCGGGGCATCTTCGCGCGGGACATCCGTAAGCTATGAAACTGGGGCCATCCCCAACTTTCCGTTGACTTGAGCTTGTTACCCTCACAGATTGCCCGCAGCACGGTTTGCGGGGAGGGGGTCTTGGCGGTTGAGCGGTCGGCAGCCGGGACCGACCTCGCCACGTCGGCCCGCAGCAAACTCGACGCGCTGTTCGCACCGTGGGCGCGATCGGACGGGCCGGGGCTCACCGTGGCCGTGCGTCACCGCGGGTCCTTGGCCTACCGTGCGGCGTTCGGTATGGCCAGCCTGGAGGCGGGCCGCGCGCTGACCATCGCGAGCCGTATCCGCATCGGTTCGATCTCGAAGCACATGACGGCGCTGCTCGCCCTGCTCCTGGCTGAGGACGGGCTGCTGTCGCTCGACGCGCCGATCGGGGACACGCTGCCGGGGCTCGACGGACCGGCCGGCGAGCCGACCCTCAGGCAGCTGCTCCGGCACACTGGAGGGTCGCGATGCTACTTCGACCTGTCCACCATCGCGCACCTGCTCGCCATGCTGCCGAAGGGACGCGCGTTCGAGCTGCAAGCGCGGCAGCGGGGACGCAATTTCGCGCCCGGCACCGCGATGATCTACAATAACGGTGGCTACCACCTGGTCTCGCTGGCCTGCGAGCGCGCGGGCGGCAGGCCCTTTGAGGCGCTGCTCCAGGAGCGGCTGTTCCAACCGCTCGGCATGCTCGACACGGTGTCGCTGCCGAGCGACTTGGAGATCGTGCCTGGCATGGCGACGCTTCATGCGCCGGACGGCGAGGGGTGGCGCCGCGGCGTGTTCCCGTCCGAGGAGGTGCGAGGCGAGGGCGGGGTGCTGTCCACCGTCGACGACATGATGAAGTGGACTGCGCACCTGGCTGCTCGAGACAGGTTCGGGACCGACCGCACCTGGACCGATCTGCTGGAGCGGCCGGCGTTCCCCGATGGCGCGATCGGCAACTACGCGCTTGGACTGGTCCACGGGGAGCATCGCGGGCGGCCTACCCTGTTCCATGCCGGCGGCGTCATCGGGGGTCTTAGCCAGATGCTGCTCATCCCCGACGAGAAGCTCGAGATCGTGATCCTCACCAATAGGGGGGATGTCGACCCGGTCTCGCTGGCCGAGCAGGTGGCCGACGCGGTTCTCGGCGAGGACGAGGACGTTCGGCGCGAGGACCTGCCGGACGGTCTCGCCGGAACCTGGTTCTGCGAGGAGCAGGGCATGGTCTACACGGTCGGCGAGGCGCGGGGCGCGATGCGGCTCGGGATCTCAGGCGGCGAGCCGACCGTGCCTCTTCGCGCGCGCCGGGACGGCCGCACAAGCGCCGCGAGCCCGAGCACGGGCGAGGTGATCCTCGATCCCGCGCATTTGGCCGAGGGATCGCTGACGATCCGCTTCGGCGGGATCGAGGCGGCGTTCCGGCGCGCGACAACCCCGGCCCGCGGCGCCGCGGCGGCTGGAAGCTTCATCAGCCACGACGCCCATTGCGTCGGGTCGTTCGAGCGCGGCGACGGCCACGACCTGTTCCGCACCACCGACGCGTTCGGCCACAATGAATACCGGCTCGCCTGGCTATCCGACCGGCTGGCGGTCGCGACGGCGACGCGCCCCGGTCTGCCCTTCACGGCGGTCGTCCTGCTGGACGCGGACGGCCGCGGCTTCACCCTCAACACCTCGAGGACGCGATGGCTGCGATTCGAACCGGCGGACCGGCGTTGACAGCGGCCGAGGGCGCCACGCCCGGAGCGCGGGCGGGCGCGCCGCCGCTCGCCTGGTATGCGCTCGGCGTGCTGACGCTGGTCATCCTCTTCGCGGGCGTGGACCGCCAGGTGCTCGTCGTGCTCGGCGAGGCGGTCCGCGTGTCGCTCGGCATGAACGACCTCCAGCTGGGGCTGCTGCAGGGGCCGCCCGTGGCGATCCTGATCGTCCTCGCCACCTATCCGCTGGCATGGCTGGCGGACCGGGTGGACCGACGGATGGTGCTTGCCGGCTCCATCGTGATCTGGAGCGTGGCCGTCATTCTGTGCGGCTTCGCAAGAAGCTACCCCGCGCTGTTCGTCGCGGCGGCGCTGGTCGGCATCGGCGAGGCCGCGGTCGGGCCGACGACCCTGGCCGCCATCCCGGATCTGTTTCCCCGCCGTAGCTGGCAGCTCGCGAACTCGATCTACTCGATGGCGACGAGCGCCGGCTCGGCGCTGACCTTCGCGATCTGCGGACAGCTGAGCGTCCTTGCGGCCTCGATCGGACCGGGGCTGCCCGCTCCGCTCGCTGCGCTCGAGTCATGGCGCGTGACCTTCCTGCTGGCGGCCGTGCCGGCACCGCTCATGGTGCTGCTGCTCGCGACGCTGCCGCGCCTCCACGCGCCGGCATTTACGCCCGCTATGCCGGCCGCGCCCGTCGGCGACCCCGCGCAGTTCGGGCCCTTCTTGAAGCGGCACCGGGGGGCGATCGCGCGACTGTTCGGCTCCTTCGCCCTGTCGAACCTCGGCTATGCCGCGCTGATGGGCTGGATCGTCGTTTTGTGCATCCGCGACTACGGGCAGACCGCGGCCCAGGTCGGAAGCGGCATAACGCTCGCCAGCCTGGCGTCTCTGCCGCTCAGCTTCTTGATCAGCCTGGCGCTCAGCCGCCGCTACGCCGAACGCGTCGGACCCGCTTTCCCGATCGTCGTGCTCGCGACGACGCTCATCGCCTCCGCCGCCCTCATCGCCACGCTCCTTTTCGCGACCACGGCGCTGCAAATCTACCTCGTCATCTTCTTCGGGTTCCTGCTGAATACCACCGGCGCCATGCTGCTGCCCACTGCGCTGCAGACGCTCGTCCCCGCGGGCGCCCGTGCGCGGCTCATCGGGATCAACATCATCGTCACCGGTCTGGTCGCGCCGCTCGCGGCGCCACTGGTCGGCTACCTTTCGGACCGGTTCGGCAAGGAGCACGGCTCGCTTCTTCACGCGATTCTGATCATCTGCGTGCCCAGTCTCCTCGCGGGCGGCGTGCTGCTCTGGTCCAGCAGACGGAGCTTCGAGCGCGCCTCGGCGGCCGCGCGCGATCTCGAAGCCGCTTCCGGTCAGCCGACGGCGGGGTGAACGGCGGCCAGCAGTTCGCCGATGAGCGAGCCGAGCAGACCGGTCCGCTCGGGCCTCGCCTGGTTGATCGTCGCCGCGATCGTGACGTCGAGCTCGGGCACGCACACGCCGACACAGCCCCAGAAGCCGGCATGGCCCCAGCCGAAGCGCTCGCCGACGGGCACGAGCATGAACACCTGCGAATGCACGAACGGCGCGTCGGGCGCGCGGACCGCCGGCGTGACGAGGTAGGCGGCGGGGAGCGTGCCGGGCCGCCGGAACGGCCGCCCCATCACCAGCGCCCGGGTGAGGCGCACGAGGTCCGGCGCGGTCGAGACCAGACCGCCGCCGCCGAAGAGGTCGAAGGAGGGATGGTGCGAGCCCGCCTGGACGTCGTGCATGAACTGGGCCGCCCTTGGGCCGACACCGGCAGGCGCGGGCTCGTCGAGCTCCCACCAGGTCGAACGCGCACCCAGCTCCTCGAGTCCGAGCAGCGCGCGCACGGCTGACCCGAGCGACGAGCCGGCGATCCGCGCCACGATCATCCCCAGCAGGACGTAGCCGGTGTCGGAATATTGGAACCAGGCGCCCGGCGCGCCGAGCGGCGGCCCAGCCTCGACCGCGATCGCCACCTGCTCCTCCGGGGTCCACCGCCGCTCCGGCCCTGACAGCACGGCGTCCACGTAGGCAGCCTGCGCCACGTGGTCGCGAAGGCCGCTCGTGTGCGACATCAGCTGCGCGACCGTCACGCGCGCGGGATCGAGACCGCCGCGGCGGAACAGCGCCGCGATGGCGTCCGGCAGCAGGGGCGCCAGAGGCTGACGCAGCCCGAGGCGGTCCTCCTCCACCAGCCGCATCGCGGCGGCGGCGACGAACATCTTGGTCGTGCTGGCGAGCCGGAAGGGCGTGTCGACCGCGCGCGAGATCGAGCCGTCGACCAGCGGATGCCCGGTCGCGCCCGCCCACTCCACGCCGAGCCGCGGCGCGCTCACCGCCGCGATCACGCCCGGCACGGCGGGATCCTCGGCCGCGCGGGCAATTACGTCGTCGAGGTCCACGCCGCCGCCCGCCCTATTCGACCCGGTCGAAGGTGAAGCCGCGTCCCCGCGCCATCGAGACGCGAAAACCGTGCGCCGAGCCGGTCCCGGGGGAGCGTGCGATGACCCCGGCGCTCACCGGAGAGCCGGCGTCGTAGACCAGCGCCACGTCCCACGAAAGAAAACGGAGCGTTCCGGAGAACGCGCCGAATTCGCCGCGAATGGCGATCCGCGGCGCTTGCTCGTCGACCGCGACGACCGCGTCCGCCGCCAAGTCAACGGAGCGGTAGCGGCCCGCGAGGGATCGCGCGGCGCACGCGGCCGCCGCCCCGTCGACGCGCAACCGGACGAGGTTGTGGGCGACGCCCGCCTCCTTCACCCGTATGGCATCCGGCGCGCCGCCCTGCGCGTCGGCGCCGAGGGCGGCCGTCGTGATCTCGATCGGCCCCAACGCCGCCTCCTCGAAGCCGACGCGAAGCATGTCGCCCGTGTCGCGGAGCACGGGGTAGGGGGGCGATCCCATGATGGAGATGCCGAGATGCGCCGCCGCTGGACCGAACCCGATCACCAGCCCGGTCCCGTCCGCGTAATATTCGTCCTCCAGATGCCGCCAACGCTCGAGGGCGGCGAGCTCCGGTCCGGGCGGGCCGAGCTCGTCGCCGAGGACCGCCTCCAGGATCCGATACACGGTCGGCATCGGCGAGAGCGGCGCGCCGTTGCTCAGCATCACGATGTCGAGCCCATGCGCGGGCGCGGCGAGCACCTGCGCCGAGCCGCCGATGACGGCGCCGGCGTGGTGGATGACCCGGACGCCCCGGTGGTCGTGAACATGGAGGCCGAGCGCGTAGATCGAGCTGGTGCCGTCCCGCAGCGTCGGCGGCGACAGCATCTGCCGCCACGTCTCCTCGGTGCCGACGACCTTCGGACCACGCAGGTGCGCCAGCCAGCGCAGCATGTCGTCGACGGTGGACACCAGCGCTCCCTCGCCCCTTATCTCCTCGCTCGGGAAGATGCCGCGGCGCCAGCCGCCTCCCGGTCGAGGCACGTGCAGAGTCGCCAGCCCCGGGGTGATCATCATGTCGCTCGGCGCCGAGTCGGTGTCGTCCATCCCAAGCGGCTCGAGGATGCGCGTCCGCAGGAACGTCTCGAACGGGACGCCCGACAGGCGCTCGACCAGCAGCGACAGGAGGTGGTAGCCCGCGTTGCACTAGGTCTGCCCTCCGCCCGGTGGGAAGTTCGCCCCTGTCTGCCGCATGATCGACCGCTCGGCCCAGCCGGGCGGAAGGGCGGCGTCACCGTTCGCGATGGAGGCGGCATCGAGATGGTCTCGGTAGCCGCCGGTGTGCTGCATGAGCTGGCGCGCGCTGGGCGCGGTCGGGAAGCCGGGAAGGCCCGGCATGTAGCGGTCGAGGGGGATGTCCGCGTCGAGCCGTCCGTCCTTCGCGAGCAGCATGACGGCAAGGCAGGTGAACTGCTTGCTCGACGAACCGATCCGCATGCGCGTGGAAGGCGCGTCGGCGACCCCGTGCTCGACGCTGGCAAGGCCCAGGCCGCGCCGGTAGACGATCTCACCCCGCGAACGGACAGCCACCACGCATCCCGGGCCGTCCCCGCGGACCGCTGGAGACAGGATCGCGTCGATCGCGGCCCACGGCTCGGTCATCGTCGCGTGGCCGGGGTCCCGCACTGAGCTGCGGCCGCGGTCAGAACCCCGCCGTGAGGCGGAGGCCGATCGTCCGAGGCCGGATGATCCCGGCATAGCCCGTGCCGTTGTAGGCTGTCGTGGAGAGATAGCTGGTGATTCCCCGGGCATCCGAGAGGTTCTTGCCGTACAGTTCGACCGTGTAGCGTCCGCTCCGCACGCCCAGCTGGGCGTCGAAGCTAGGGTAGGTCGGCAGCTTCACATGCTGGGGGAAGTCGGAGTAGCGGTGCCCGAAGTAGGACCAGCTGCCGCCGACGAACCCCGTCCAGTCCCCGCCCAACGAACCCTCGTAGTCCGCCCGCACCGTGGTGATTAGGTCGGACACGTACGGCAGGCTGTCGGCGCTCTTCGCCGTCAGGATCGGAGCGTCGCGCGTGAGGTGGGCGTCGGTGTAGCTACCGAGCAACCCTAGGCTCAGACCGCGCGCCGGGCGTAGGTCGAAGCTCCATTCGAATCCCTTGCTGACGGCCTTGCCGGCGTTGCCCGTGATCGTGAACGAGGTGCCGTTGACGATGTAGCTGGTGAGAATCTGGATGTCCGTCCAGTCGATGTAGAACGCCGCGACGTCGACCGTCAGCTTTCGATCCAGAAACGTCCCCTTCAGTCCGGTCTCGTAGTTGATCGTGGAATCGTGCCCGAAGGTCGTCGGCAGCCCCGCCGGCCCGCCCGCGATCGGGATCTGAGGTCCGCCCGGGCGGTAGCCCTTTGCCACCCGGGCGTAGAGGATTGCGTCCCCGCCCAGATGGAGACGGGGGGCGACCTGGAAGGTCGTCGCGGTCTCGCGCGACCGAACCTCCGGGAAGACCGTCGTGACGCCACCTACCAGGATGCCACCCTGCGTCACCTGCGAGGACTGGGTGTTGTGGGAGACCCTGAGCCCGGCCTCCACGTCGAACGCGGGCGAGAAATGGAGCGTCGCGTCGGCGTAACCCGCCACGTCCTGGAAACGCGAAGGCAGCGAGCTGAAGACGACCGTGCCGGCCCGGGTCCGCGCGGGGAAGCTCAGCAGGCCGTAGTCTTGCCCGAGGCCGACGCGCTCGTTCGTGTAGAAGAAGCCGAGCAGCCAGTCGACGCGCGCTCCGAGCAGTGTCGACCCCGGATCGGAGCCGAGGCGCACCTCCTGGCTGAACTTTTTGTTGATGATCGTATTCACCGCCTGGACGGACGTCGCGGGCCCGAGCAGCTTGGCGAAGCTCGTGATGTCGTTGGAGCTGGTAACGTCGATACGGCCGTAGCTCGTGATCGACTGGAGCGTCGCGCCGCCCAGGTCATAGGCGACGTTGCCGCTGTAGAGCTGGTACTTCTGAAGGGACGACAGCGGCGTGTAGCTGTTGAAGGTATAGCCGCCGACGAGCGCGAATTGGTTCGCCGGGTCGGTCGCGCCCCTGACTTGAACGGCGCCGTTGCCGAAAAACCGTCCGTTCTGGTAGAAGGCAAAGCCCTTGATGGTTAGGCGCGAATCGGGCTGCCAAAAAAGGCTGCCGCGCACACCGTAGCGGCGCCCGTGGTTGATGTCGTCCTCGCCAAGCAGCGGATTGCGTCCCTATCCGGGCACGCCGACGTAGAAGCCCGTCACGCGCACCGCCGCGTTGTCCGCGAGGGGCGCGTTCAGGAACGCCTTGCCCTGTCCGTCCGCCTCGCCGTGCGCGACCGTGCTCGCGCCCGCTTCGATCCCGCCGTGGAACCCGGAGGGGTCCGCCTGGTTCGTCACGTAGCGGACGAGCCCGCCCTCCGCGGCCGCCCCATATAGCGTGCCCTGTGGTCCACGAAGAACCTCCACGCGCTGCAGGTCGTAGGTGTCGAAGTCGGTCGCGCCGGCCGAAGCGCTTATCGCCCGCGAGAGCAGAGGATAGCAGTCGCCACGCAGATTGCCGCCGAATGCTCCATAACCACTCCATAGCCTCGCTGCGCTCAGCCAAGGTCCTGGTCTCGCCCGGACCGGACGGTCGTCTTGCGCGATTTCTGGGCAGGGTGGTCGGTGCGAGAATAGCCGGACGCCGTGCGATTACCAGCGACGCCTTTGTTCCACCGAGCCTGCAAGGAAGCGCTTGCCCAGCTGTAGGCCGCTCACCTCATCACCAGTCACGCGCAGGGGGTCGCTGCAACGTTGCCGCCGTGGTCACGGCCCGCGCCACGACAGTGTCCACATTTTCCTTTACAACTGTTTCCATTGCAATAATACCATCGTCTAACGAGTCGTTAGGACCGCTACGGGCTTCATCCCGCCGTCCGGGTTAGAACGACGCGGAGCTGCGCGCACGCCGTACGGAAGTTTGGACGCGCGACCGATGAGAGAATGCCGGGTCGACAACGATCGGCTGCGAGAGGATTGAGCATGAGAGCATGGGTAAGCCTCCGCGCGCTTGCGATCACGTCCGCTGGCCTTTGGATGCCGACGGTGGCAACCGCTCAGTCCCAGAGTGGCGGCGCTCCTGCCTCGCCTGAGCCTCCGGCTACTGCCGTGCAGGACGATGCTGCCGCGCCGGACAACGGATTGGCCGACATCATCGTCACCGCGCAGAAGCGGTCCGAGAATCTGCAGCGCGTGCCTATCGCGATAACCGCGCTCGCCGGCGCAGAGCTGACCGCGAGGGGCATTCAGCGCACGATCGAGCTTGGTCAGGTCGCTCCCGGGCTCAACATCCGTGCGACCAACTCTTCGTTCCAGCCGACGCTGCGCGGGATCGGCACGAGCGCCACTTTCGCTGAAAACCCGACGGCGCTGTACATCGATGGGGTTTACATCCCGCAACAGGTCGGCGCGTTGCGCGACCTCAACGACATCGCGCAGGTAGCCGTGCTTAAGGGTCCGCAGGGCACGCTGTTCGGTCGCAACGCGACCGCAGGCGTCATCCAGATCACCACGCGCACGCCCAGCCAAGCGTTCCACGCCGAGGTGGGCGCCGAAATCGACAATTACGAGACGATCCGTACTGACGCCTATGTCACCGGCGGGCTCGCGCCATCGGTCGCAGTCAGCCTGTCCGCGCAATATGCAAAACAGCTGATAGGCTGGGGCCATAATTACAGCACGAACGCCGACGCGGGCTATATCGACCATCGCGTATCGGTGCGCGGCAAGTTGCTCTTCACCCCTTCCAATACGACGACCGTAACGCTGATCGGCGAATATTTCAACGAAGCCAATATCGGCAACTCGGTCCAACCCTATCGCGGAACGACGCTGAGCTACCCCGGCTTTGGTCCGGTCACGAGCAGATACGACACTTACGCCAACCCGGAGAACTCTTTACGGGTGCGGGGCCATTCGGCCAGCTTGACGCTAGAGCAGGGGCTAGGCTTCGCCAAGCTAACGTCGATTAGCTCGACGCGCTATGTCAACGGCGCCAATGTGTTCGATACCGACGCGACAGCCAACAACCTGTTCCTGCTGACCATCCCAAACCAGCCGAGCCGGTCTTATACCGAGGAGCTGCAGCTCGCGTCGCAAGGCACGAGCCGCTTCAACTGGGTCTTGGGCGGCTTCTACATCCATAATTATGTTTCGACGCGCCCGCTGAATTTCACCTTGCGGCCACCGTTCACGCCGGTGCCCGCGCAGCGCGTGGACGACTTCACCCAGACGACCGAGTCGTTCGCGGGTTTCGGTCAGGCCACGCTGGAGTTCCTGCCCGCGACGCGTCTGACGCTCGGCGCGCGCTACACCACCGAAACGCGGTCTCTGGCCGGGACCGAGAGGCTGACCGTGCTCCTGCCGATCCCGCAACGCCCGCCCACCGTGATCGACACGAGCATCAAGGCCAACAAGCCAACCTTCCGGGTCGCGCTCGATCACCAGTTCGGGCCGACGCTGCTGGCCTATGCCTCATTCAACACGGGCTTCAAGAGCGGCGGCTACGCGCAGCTGAGCCCGACCAATCCCGCCTACCAGCCCGAGACCGTCCGCGCCTATGAAATGGGCTTCAAGAGCGAGCTGTTTGACCGCCAGTTGCGTTTCAACATGGCCGCCTTTTACGACGACTACACCAACATCCAGGTGACAGCCGTAGATCCCAACACCAACACGCAGAGCGTCAACAATGGCGCAAAGGCGCGGATCTACGGCGCCGACATCGATTTTCAGGCGCGACTTGCGCCCGGGTTGCAGGTGTCGGGAGGGCTGGAGCTGCTCCATGCCCGCTTCGTCAAGTTCGACAACGCGCAGATCTCGACGCCGAAGGTGACCGGGGGCGCGATCATCTCGCGCGGTAGCGCGGCGGGCAAGCACCTGCCGCTGTCGCAGGATTTCGCGGGCAATCTCGCCCTCGACTATGATACCAAACTCGCCGGCGCGGGACTGCACTTCAATGTGACCGGGTCCTACCAGGGTCAATATTATTTCGAGCCCGACAACGTCGTGCGCCAGCCCGCTTACGTGACGCTGAATACGTCGCTGGAAGTCAAGCTGCCGGGCAATCAGGTCAGCGTGATGGCGTGGG
>CAXUMU010000008.1:17147-32721 GCA_964252145.1 uncultured Sphingomonadaceae bacterium | reverse complement strand
GCGGGTCGCGGCGGATCGCCGCGTCGAGCGTCGCTTGTGCTCGAGCGCGAGGACGATGAGGACGGCGATTTCGATCCCGAGCGCGCGCTGCTCCGCGATCGACGCCGAGAGGATGATCGCCGTGTTCGCGACAATCGCGACGACCCCCGCCTGGGGTGCGATCCGCCATTCGACGACCGGACCGGCGCGGGCGACCTTGCGCCAGCGCAGTACGAAGAAGGCGAGGCACGCGAGGATGTAGACCGCCATCGCCGCGAGCGACGACGCGGCGGCAAGCTCCACGAAACCGCCGCTGATGGCGAGCGCCGCCGAGACGATCGCGACCAGGACGATCGCGGCTCGCGGCGTCGCGCGCCGGTCCACGCCCCCCAGCGCGCGGGGCAGCAGCCCGTCGCGTGCGAAGGCGTAGACGGTACGGGGATTGACGATGGCCAACCCGGCGGCGCAGCCCAGCATGGAGACGAGGGCGCCGCCCACCATGACGGTGCGCAGCCGACCATCGATCTGCGCCGCCGCCGCCACGAGGGGAGCGGCCGAGCCGGGCAGGGCGGCGCCGAGTACGCGCGTGGCGGACAGCTGGACCGTGATCGCCACCGTCGTGAAGACCGCCAGCGCGATCAGTAGGCCGCGCGGGATGTTCCGTGCCGGATCGCGCACTTCACCGTTGATGACCGTGCCGCTCTCCAGGCCGGCGAAGAGGTAGATGCCGAGCACCAGCGTCGGTGCGGCCGCAGCGATGCTGGCGGGATCTGCAGGCGACGAAGCCGCCGCCGGTATAGTCTGAGCGAGCAGCACGAACAGCAGCAGCGGGGCAAGCTTGATCGCGGTCGTCAGGACGACCGATCGCGTACTCGCATCGACGCCGCGCAACGCGTTCAGCGCGAAGATCGCGCAGGTGCCCGCGATCAGCACCGCCCGCACCGCGCCGTCGACCGCGACCGGCACGATCTGGCCCAGTTGATCGACCGCCGCGGCGAGGATCGCCGCTCCGGCCAACGTTCCCGACAGGAAGATCAGGCCGCCTGCGACGGTGGCCGCAACGGGTCCCAGCCCCTCGGCCACGAAGCCGTACGCGCCGCCCGTGACGGGAACGCGGCTCGACGCCTCGGCGAATACCAGCGCGACCGCGCTCATGACGATCGCGCACAGGACGATCGCGACGGCCGCCGACGACCCCAGCTCGGCAATGGCGGCAGGCAGAACGTAAATCCCCGACCCCATGATGATGTTGACGATCGTCGCTGCGACGCCGAGCGCGCCGATGTCGCGGCGCAGCGGCACTGCCACCGCCGCCGTTGACCTCTCCTCCCGCCGGAAGATCACAAATATTTCTCTTTCTGATAAAGTAATCGAGTATATTGGATATGCATGTTCGAATCGGCAAAATCTAGCGACTTCTCGTGCGGACAGGTTTGCGACCTGCTGGTGGTGGGCTCGGGCGCGGGGGGGCTCGCAGCCGCGATCACCGCGCGATCGCACGGCCTGGACGTCGTCGTGATCGAGAAGGCCGATACGTTCGGCGGGAGCAGCAGCCGGTCCGCAGGCATCATCTGGGTCCCCGGCAGCCGGCAGGCAGTCGAGGCGGGGATCGTTGACGATCCTGCCGACGCCATGCGCTATCTCGCGGCCGAAGCCGGCAACCAGCTCGACCGCGACAAGGCGGCGACGTACCTCGCACGCGCGCCGGATGCGCTCGCCTGGCTGGAAGCCAACAGCCACCTCGCTTACGAGCTCATCCCTACATGGCCCGATTACCATCCCGATCAGCCCGGTGCGTCGCAGGGCGGACGCTCGCTCGGCCCTCGCACCTTCGACGGGCGGACGCTCGGCAGGCGGTTCGCACACCTCCGCCCCCCGCTCGCCACCACGATGATCTTCGGCGGGATGCTCGTGGGCCGGCAGGATCTCGGCGCGTTCTTCTCCGTGACGCGATCATGGCGCTCGGCGCTCCACATCGCCGGGCTGGTCGCGCGTCACCTGGCCGACCGGACGCGCTACGCGCGGGGCACGCGCCTGTCGAACGGCAACGCGATGGTGGCGATGCTGGCGCGATCCGCTCTAGAACGCGGTGTCGATCTGCGGTTGGAGACGCCGTTGCTCGACCTGTGCGTTCGCGACGGGCGTGTCAGCGGAGCGCGGGTCGGGTCGCGCGCCGGCGCCTATGAGATCACCGCGCGGAACGGCGTGATTCTTGCGAGCGGCGGGTTCCCGGCGAGCGAGGCGCTCCGGCGGCGCTTCTACGGTCATGCCCGGCCCGGCGACTGGCACCGCACGCTCGCTCCCGACAGCAGCGACGGGGACGGCTTGCGAGCCGCAGAGGCGCTGGGCGTCGCCGTGGTCGATCGCCAGAAGCAGGCGGCGGCGTGGGCGCCGGTGTCACTCGTCCCGCAGCGGGACGGCTCGACGCTACCGTTCCCGCACTTCTTCGACCGCAACAAGCCGGGCTACATCGCCGTCGACCGGCATGGAAAGCGTTTCGTCAGCGAGGCCCGCTCGTATCACGACTTCGTTCCGGCCATGATCGCTGCGTGCGGCGACGATGCGCAGATCGGCGCTTTCCTGATCACCGATGCGCGTGCGATCCGGCGGTACGGGCTGGGAATCGTGCCGCCGTCGCCCGGACGGATCGGGCCCCACGTCCGGTCGGGCTATGTCAGCCGCGGCCGCGACCTCCCCGACCTGGCGCGGCGCTTGGGGATAGATCCTGCCGGGCTGGAGGCGACCATGACGCGCTACAACCGCTTCGCGGCCGAGGGCGCGGACCCCGATTTCGACAAGGGCGGCGATGCCTATCAGCGTTACTCGGGGAGTGCGCGGCAACAGCCTAACCCGTGCGTCGCCCCGCTGACGACGCCCCCGTTCTACGGCCTGCGGATCATGCCGGGCGATATCGGCACGTTCGTCGGGCTGAGGACTGATCCGAGCGCGCGCGCGCTGGATCAGGATGGCGGCGTGATCCCCGGTCTCTACGTCGTCGGCAACGATGCCGCCAGCTTCATGGGGGGTGCCTATCCCGGCGGCGGCATCACCATCGGTCCGGCCCTGGTCTTCGGGCACCTTGCCGCGCTGCACGCCGCAACTGCCGGGACCGACTAGCCGCGGCCGTCGGCGTCTCGATGCTCGCCACTTTGCGAAGCATAGGCCAGCGCCAGCGCCGCGAACACGATCAGCGCGCCGCCTGCCACCTGACCGCGCCCAAGTCGTTCGCCGAGAAACGCAGCGCCACCTATAGCGGTCAGTACCGACGTCAGCGGGAACATCGCCGCCGCCCGGCTCGCGCTGATGCGCGACAAGGCGCTGTTCAGCAGGACCGGGCCGACCCCGACCAGAAGCACGCCCGCCACCGCGACGCCGGCCATGGTGCGCCAGTCGCCGAGAAACGCCCAGCGGTGCGGTCCGGTGAGCAGGACGAGCGGAGTCACGGCCGCCAGGCCCGCGGCGACAGCGGCGGCGGTCATCGTCAGCGGGTCCGAAGCGATCGCGAGCGCGCGGCAGACGATCGTGTCGAGCGCCGCGCAGATCACCGCTGCCAACAGCAGCAACGCCCCCGCCGGCGACGGGCCGACCCCTTGCCAATGCGACGTCGACAGCAGCAGGACGCCGGCCGTTCCCACGAGCGACGCCGCCACGACGCCCCGCGTCACGCGTTCGCCCAGCAGCGGCCATGCCAGCGCTGCGACGATGACGGCTTCGAACGCGAACAGGAAACCCTGCAGCGACACAGGCGACATCGCGAGACCCAGAAAGGAGAAGACGTAGACCAGCCCCGGCTGCAGGAGCCCCGGAAGCGCCAGCTTGAGGCCGTCGCGGCGGGGCATACGGCCGAGCACCGCCGCTGCCAGCCACACCGCCGCCGCGCCGAACAGCAGTTGCAGGAACGCCATCTGCAGCGCCGGAACGCGCGGCAGCAACAGCTTGGTCGTGAGATTGCCGCACGACATCGCCACGCACCCCGCCACAATGATGGCGGTGACCGGTAGCGAGCCGCCGATGCGCGCCGATTCGCGCGACCGGTCGCGATCTACCCCGTGTTGCACCGACGGACTACGGATGGCCCTGGCGCTGCGCGGGCGTCAGCTCGGCAGTGACCCGGTCGACGGCTCGGCCCAGACGGTCGACGATAAGGCCGGCCTCCGCTTCGCTCAGGACGATGGGGGGCGCGAGCCCGACGATGTCGCCGAAGGTCATCGCGCGCGAGAACAGGCCCTCCTCGAAGCCGTAGGCGTTGACGCGCGGCGCGAAGCGGACCGTCTTGTCGAGATGGCGCTGCGGCGATCCTTCGGCGACGAATTCGACCGCAGCGATCATGCCGATGCCGCGGACTTCGCCCACCAGCGGGTTGTCCGCCATCCGGTCCTTCAGCTTGGCCAGCAGATGCCGGCCGACACGGCGGGCATTGGCGCACAGATCGTCATCCTCGATGACGGCGATGTTGGCCAGCGCCGCCGCCGCGCACATTGGGTGGGCGGTGTACGTGTAGCCGTGACCGAAGACGCCGTGCCGGCTCGTCCCTTCCTGCAGCGCGCTCCACACCTGCTCGCCGACCAGCACCGCCGACAACGGTGCGTATCCGCTCGTCAGTCCCTTGGCGAGGGTCATCATGTCGGGCTCGATACCCCACAGGTCGCTGGCGAAGATCTCGCCGCAGCGGCCGAAGCCGGTGACGACCTCGTCGACGATCAGGAGCACGTCGTGGCGCTTCAGCACTGCCTGGACCGCTGCCCAATATCCCTCCGGCGGCGGGACGATCCCGCCCGCGCCGATCATCGGCTCGGCGATGAAGGCCCCCACCGTTTCGGGTCCTTCCTGCAGGATCATCTGCTCGAGTTCCTCCGCGCAGCGCTGCGCGAAGCGGGCCGGGTCAGCTTCCGGTGCCCAGAACGGGTCGGGCGCGGTCGTGTGGAGGATCTGGCCCTTGATCTGATCGAATCCCTGCTTATAGAAATCGAGCCCCGTCAGGCTGCCCGACACGATCGTACCGCCGTGATATCCGCGCTTGCGGGCGATGATCTTCTTCTTGAGCGGCTGGCCGCGGACATTGTTGTAGTACCAGACGAGTTTCACCTGGGTCTCGTTGGCATCGGAACCCGACGTGCCGAAGAACACGCGCTTCATGCGCGGGCCGGACAGTTCCAGCAGCTTCGCCGCCAGTTCGATAGCGGGACCGTTGGTCGCGCCGGCGAACGAGTGGAAAAACGGCATGGCGTGCGCCTGTTCGGCGATCGCGCGCGCGATGCGCTCCTGGCCATAGCCGACATTGACGCAGTACATTCCGGAGAAGCCGTCGAGGATCGGGCGCCCATGCTGGTCGGTGACGTGCACCCCGGTCGCGCGCGTAGCGATCATGGGCTCCGCGCTGGTTCCCGCCGCGTAATCGTTGACCCTGGTGAAGGGGTGCAGCACCGTCTGACGATCGAGTAGTGCAAGGTCGACTTCCGCGGGAAGGTGGCTCGTCATGTCGGCATCTCCTTTCCCGCTTGGGTAAACGGGTTTTCCAGTTTTGAAAACACCCTTGGTAAGCTGTCACCAGAGCCCGCCGCACATCGTCTTTGGCAAATTTTTGCGCCGTGTTAGACTTCGGTATGGAAAGTTCCTTTTCTCGCCAACCGCCGCCGCAACAGCCGGGTGCCTCGCTCAAGGCTCTACGTCACGACAACGGCTGGACGCTCGCGCAGGTCAGCGAGCGTACCGGCCTTACCATATCGACGCTTTCCAAGGTCGAGAACGGCAAGCTGTCGATGAGCTACGACAAGATGGTGAAAATCGCGACCGGGCTCGGGATCGATATGGGGGTGCGCTTCGCGTCGCCGCAGCCTGCACGCGTTACGGAAGAGCCTGCAGTCGGCGGCGGGCGACGTAGCGTCACGCGTCGCGGAGAGGGACGGAAAATCGAGTCGGCGTCGTTGAGGCTGTTATATCCGGCTGCCGACCTGCTCAAGAAGCAACTGGTTCCGGGCCAGATCGCGGTTTTGACGACCGCGCCGGCCGATCAGGGAGAACTGATCGGCCACCCCGGAGAAGAATACATATTCGTTCTGAAGGGTTCGTTGGAACTAAGGACGACACTCTATGCCCCTGTTATCTTGGAGGAAGGTGACTCGATCTACTTCGACAGCATGACGCCGCATCTTTACGTGGCCGCGGGGGGGCGGCATTGCGAGATCCTGTGCGTGCTCTCAACCGCCGACTGGGGACACGAGGCTCATGATGGCACGCCTGGCGTGGAACTTCGGTCGAAGCCGCAACGTCCGGAGGTCGTGCGAAAGGCGGTCAACAGGCCCTGACCGGCAGAACAGGCACGCATGCGCACTCAATGAGGGCACAGTCGCTGCGAGCGGGTCGAAATCAACATCACGCCTCAGTATATTTCGAAAGGGTCCGACGTCATGGCGGAAAAGCCGAGAGCCACCCTGCCATGAGAACCATAGCGGTGAGAGGCCGTCCGTGGCACGCCGCGAGCCGCTGCGTGGCGGTTGCGGCGCTCATGTCGATACCGAGCGATGCCGGTGCGAAACAGGCATTCCGCATCGTCAGCTCCGATCTGATGCCCGGACGATCGGCACCGCTCACGGTTGCATACGACCGCGATGGTTGCCACGGCCGCAATCTCTCACCCGAAATCGTGTGGCGGGGCGTGCCCCGCGGTACCCGCAGCATGGTGGTGACGCTTTTTGATCCCGACGAACGGTCAACAGGCTCGGGCTGGTGGCACTGGCTCGTCTACGATATCTCACCCTCTGTCCGGCGACTCGAGCGCGGAGTCGGGCGGTTGTCGTCGCCCAAAGAGCGCTCGCCGATCCGGCACGGCATCTCCGATCTAGGTGAACGCGGCTATCACGGCCCATGTCCATCGGTGGGTGATGCGCCGCACCGTTACATCCTGACCGTATATGCAATCAGAAAATTTCGGCTGCCGGTTCCGGTCCTGGCAACGGGCGCAATGGTGACAACGACTGCTCGCTCGATCGCGCTGGGTTCGGCGACTATGGTCGTGCGTTACGCGCGGTAGTAGACGCGCTGAGGTCTGTGAAGTGCTCTTGATGATCTCTCCGCCGGGCTTGGGAGAGATTGCTGTGCGCGTGCGGCAGTCGCACACAGACCTGCTTCCCGAGCGCGTCAATCTGTGCACGCATCAGCGGCTGACCCGACCATCCCTCCGCGGTGATGCTGCGGCCGAGCCTGGACGTGTCGCGGTCAGGGTGACGTGACCCCCGGCTTTCACCCAGCCGGAACCAGAGACCGGCGGTTGTTGTGGTGTACGATCGCATCCGAAGCAACGCTTTGGACGCGTCCAGAGCGTCGCTTCTCGATCGCGGCGGCGAAGGCCGCCGGGGTGGCGTAACCGAGCGAGGAGTGAGGCCGCTCGGTGTTGTAGTCGTCAGCCCAAGCCCGGATCACGGTGCGGGCACGGGCGAGGCTCAGGAACAGCGTCTCGTTGAGCAGCTCGTCACGCATGCGGCCGTTGAAGCTCTCGACATAGCCGTTCTGCATCGGCCGGCCTGGCGCGATGTAATGCCACTCGACCTTCGCCTCGCCCGACCAGCTCAGCACCGCGTTCGAGGTCAGCTCGGTGCCGTTGTCGCTGACGATCATGCCCGGCCGGCCGCGCTCGGCGACCAGGTCGGCCAGCTCGCGCACGACCCGCCTGCCCGAGATCGAGGTGTCCACCACAGCCCGCAGGCATTCGCGGGTGACGTCATCCACGATGTTCAGCACCCGGAAGCGCCGACCGGTGGCGAGTTGGTCGTGCACGAAGTCCAGGCTCCAGCGCTGGTTGGGCAGCGCCAGCATTGGCGCAGGCTCCCGCGCGCCCACGGCGCGCCTTCGTCCCTTCCGGCGACGCACCGTTAGTCCCTCCTCGCGATAGAGCCGCTGCGTCTTCTTGCGGTTGATGGTGACGCCGTCGCGCCGCAGCAGGATGTGCAACCGCCGGTAGCCGAACCGGCGCCGCTGGCCGGCCAGCTCGCGCAACCGCACCCGCAGATCCTCGTCGCCGTCCCGGCACGAGCGGTAGCGCATGCTCGTCCGGTCGGCCCCGAACACGGCCCAAGCGCGCCGCCCGCTCATCCCGAACCCAGCCTGCAACCGCACGACCGCCTCCCGCTTGACGGCCGCGCTCACCACTTTTTTGCCAGCAGGTCTTTCAACCCCGCATTGTCCAGCATGGCGTCGGCCAGCAACCGCTTCAGCTTGGCGTTCTCGTCCTCTAGCGCCCGCAGTCGCTTCGCCTCGGATACTTCCATGCCGCCATACTTCGCGTTTCAGGCATAGTAGGTCGCGCTCGACATGCCGTGCTTGCGGCACAACTCCGTCACCAGCGCGCCCACCTCAGCCTCCTTCAGGATGCCGATGATCTGCTCTTCCGAAAACTGCTTCCGCTTCATTCCGTCCGTCCCTTCCAAAGGGCCGGTCTCTAGATCCAGGTGGATGAAGAAGCGGGGATCACGTCACTGCGGACAAACGCGATTGACGGACCTCGCGTACCATCATACGCAGACTGCGCGGGTAACCGTTGCGTCGGAACGTCGTCGACCCCTTGCGGAGGGACCGGCTGAGCCGACAACACAGGCGAGAACACCTGACTCGCCATACGCTTGCTGTCGTCGACGCAGCTGGCATGCCTACCCGGGAGCGGGGGCAGTGGATCCGGTAACGGGTCGGACCAGGCTGTCAGGTGCCACGGTCTCTTCAACACTGGGAGAGCCGTATGCCGAGCCGTTTTCGAAAGTCAGTACCTGAAGCCGCGCTAGTCGCGAATCGTGGCACCATGTCGATAACCGGCGCCCCGTCCAAGTCGAAGACTACGGCGAGAAAGCGTCTTGGAGTGGACACGCAATCAGATTTGACTGTCAAGGAAGCCAAGCGTCAGGCAGCGGAGCGGTAGCGCGACGCACGCCGCCTCGCAGCCGAGATCAAGCAGAACGAGAGCGACGACCGCTTCACGTCGCGAGAGATCATCGACGCGGTCGAGGAGAGCTTCGGTCCGATCGACTTCGATCCGCGCTGGCACGAAGCGAGCGAGGTTCGTCCGAGAAGGTATCTCGATGTTCGGGAAGGGCACAACGGTCTTAGAGACAAGTGGTCCGGGCCGCTCGCTTTCGTGAACCCGCCCTGGTCGAACCAGGATAATTGGGTCAGGCGCGCGCATGGCGAATGGCGCGCGGGCCATGTGAGGACGGTGGTGTGCCTGGTGCCGGCCGCGATCGGCACCGCGTTCTTCCACGGCACGCTGGCGAAGGATGCCAACGTGTTCCTGATGGAGGGCCGCCCCCGCTTTTCGAAGAAGGACGGCTCCTCGCAATCGACCATGGTCAACACGATGGTCGTCGTATTCGGCGCAACGGATCGACAGCGAGCACGCTTTGCCGAGGCTCGTGCGGGGAGCGTGGTGGGTGCCGGAGGATCTTCTGTCTTTCTGCACCGAACAAGCTCGTATCGGTGAGACCGAGTTCACCTACTTCAGTGCGATGTCCTGTTCCGCTCCGCATTCCTACAGCAGCAGAGGTCTGACCGTTGTTGCGGACCGTCGGTTGGTCACGCCTGACCGGGCTGTCGGGGGCGCCGCAGTAAGGCTGCCATCGATCGCTTGCGACCGGTCATTCCGCAAAGCGGAGCCGGTCCAATTCCTGGGCGAGGTCGGCGTCGGTCGCCATGGCAAGTTCGGCCGCGTGGGTGACGATGGCGGGCATGTAGGTGCGACTGTCGAGCAGCAGTCCGGCACCGTCAGCCAGCGCCGACCACCGAAGTGTGTCCGGCTCCACGATCGAGATGTCGCCGAGCGGTCCGACGTAGCGTTCGTCGTGCCGCCCTTTCTGCCCGAGATCGGCGAGGGCGTTGCCAGCGATGATCGCGACCGTCTTGTTGTCGATCGGTCTGCGCGACAGGTAGTCGGCCGGCAGTACACTTCGCGCACCAGCCAGCGCGAACGGCGCGAGCTCGCCCCAGCGCTCGGTGACGTAGCGCGCGGCAAGCGCGGGGATCATGAACGCGGCCATCAGCCTGAACGCGGTGGCGAGTGCGGCGAACTCGGGGATGCCGTAGTCAATGCGGCTCATCCGCTGCGCCGGCGCTCGGGTCGGCACGCCGAGCCGCTGCAGGTGCCGAACCCTGGCGTCAAACGCAGCGCGGGCAGTCGGCGGGATGGCACATGCCTCCATCAGCACCGTGATCGCACCGGAGAACGTCAGGTTAATCGCGCGGTTTGGTGACGGGGGCATGATGCGGCTTCGCGAGATGGCGCACAACACGCAAGACGCAGCTTGACGCGATAACATACACGACCTTATAGATTAGTGATATCGACGCTGTTCACTCGTTTGGCAAAGCCTGAACCTCGGTCGCCGCTGCCGAGCGCCTTCTCGCTGGCGCCCGACCCATACGACCCGCACCGCATCAACCTGCTTGTGCTGCCGGCCGGCAGCCGCGAGCAGCCGACCATCTTGTGGACACACCTGCTGGACGCGGCGGAAGATCGCGACGCGGTGCTTGCCGCGGTCGACGACGGCACGCTCGATCTCTCCTTCCTGGGCCGGATCACCACGATCTTCGGCCCCAACGAGATCTATCTCGTGTCAACCGGCGCGGGATCTTGACCCCCTATCGGCGTCCAACATTGACCCCTTTGCAGGGCGTGATCTGACAGGTGTGATGGCGACGACCGGCATGGGTGTGTGACGGTGGAGGGCGTAGCCCGGAGCCGTCGCACACCCATGCCGGTGGTGGTTCTGCGGGGTGGGATCAGGCGGCTTCGCGGCTCTTGAACCGCCAGCTCTCGTTGCCGGTCTCGACGATGTCGCAGTGGTGGGTGAGCCGGTCGAGCAGCGCGGTGGTCATCTTGGCGTGCCGCGCTGGCACGCGCCGCCCAGGAACGCGAACGCCCGGTCGTGCGCGTCGAACACCATCTCCTGGCTCTCGCGAGGGTACGCCCGGACATAGAACATGCGGCTGTGGCAGAGCCGCAGATGCGCCACCTTCACCGTCGTGGTGACGCCGCCGATCAGCACCACCTCATGGCTCCAGTCGAACTGGTACGCCTCGCCCGGCGCGAAGCTCAGCGGGACATACGCGGCCGCCGTCGCCGCCGACCGATCGCGATGCCAACCCGCCGCATAGCGACGCACCGCGTCATAGCCGCCGCGATAGCCCAGCCCCTGCAACTCCTCGAAGAGGCGGATCATCGTCAGCCGCTCGCGCCGCGCCTTGCGGTCGTTCGCCTCCAAGCAGCCGCTCCAGGTCAGCCGACCACGGCCCCAGCTTCGGCAGCGGCTGCACGCTGCGCTCGTACGTGAACGCCGTCTCGCCCGACCGCAGCACCTTCCGCACCGTGTTCCGCGACAAGCCAAGGTCCCGCACGATCTCCTTGATCGACTTGCCCTTGACGAAGAACTCGCGCCGGATCCGCGCCACCGTCTCCACGACCAGCATCTCCCCCGACAACCACGCGCAAAGCGCCGGGCCGTGAACCGCTTCAGATCAGGGGGTCAAAGTTGCACGCCGATCACGCCCCACAGGGGTCAACATTGCAGGCCGATTCACAATCTCGCGGTTCATGATGCTGTGGAGCGCGCGCAACGCGCTCGCGTCAAAACGGCGGAGCAGGCAGCGGAGGCGGCGCGCAAGGACAGGATCGTCCGTCTCTATGTCCCCAAGACCAAGCGCGGCTACGCGCTCCAGCTTCAGCGCGACAGCCGCGCGACGCCCGACTGGCAGGTCGTCTACGATCGCCAGGCCGAGCGCGACCGTCTGTGCGACTGGCTGCGCTGGCAGCAGTCGCGGTTCCTCGACTTCCTCGACGCCGCGGCAAACCGGGGCGCCGAGACGCTGACCCGGATGCTGCTGGACGAGATGTTCGAGACCCAGCGCCGGGTGAAGAAGGAAGGACGCGGTGCGGGAGGCCTGCGTCCCCTGCGGATGTGGCGAGGCGCGTGATGGGCGAGCTGTCCGCCTTCACGCCCGCGATCCCGGCGATGATCGTCGGCCACGGGCATGACGACGCAGCCTTGCCGCTCGGGCTTGGCGAGCCGTTCGCGCTGCTCGGTGGTGACAAGCTCGGGCCGGACGGCATCCCGTTCCGGGTCATGCACGAGCATCAGCCCAAGTTCCTCGCTTGGGTGACCGAGAGTTGCAGCGCCTGCCTAGCGGCCGAGCGCCCGTGGTTCCGCGGCGCGCCGGTATGGCTGACCGGCCCGAGCGGCGCGGGCCGGACCCATGCCGCGCGCTGGCTGGCGCGGGTCGCGGGGGCTGCCGCACGCCATTCTCAACCTCACCGATCCGGTGATCGCCGCCAACGTCGCGGCCTCGGGACAGGTCGGCGAGGCGCTATGGCATCACCGGTCACGGTCGCGATGACCGCGACGCGCTGCGCCAACCCGGTCGTCACCGTGCTCGGCGCTGACCAGGTGAGCGATGACGTGATCGCCGGGCTCGCCTGGATGATGGACCCGGAGGGCGGCGTCGCCTGGCGCGAGGACCAGCTCGGCGTCAGCGTCGATCTGGGCGAGATCACCTGGGTGCTGCAGGGCGAGCGCATGCGGGTCATTCCGGCGATGCTCGAAGAGCGGCTCACGTCCGTCAGCCTGATGTCTCCAGCTTCGAGCGTCGACAGCGTGTTCGGCCTGTCGGTCATGCTGGAAGCGATGGGCGATCTCGGTGTCGACCTGAGCGACCCGGCGTTCGCATGGGATCCGTTCTGGACACAGCTCCCGCGTCGTCACGTCGCCAGTGCCAAGGCGCTCTATACCCTGATGGTCGAGGCCATCCGCCAGGTTGGCGCGGCCTTGCGCCCGATACCGCCGGTGAGCCCGACGGCGTTCCGTTCTGACCTCGACACCAAGGAGACGACCATGCTCGACCAGTCCTCTGCCAGCACCGCCGCCGCGCTCGTCGCGCGCGGACCCGCCATGCCGATGCGCTTCTACCTCGTGGGCGAGGCGGAGCGATCGACCCGCCGTCCCGCCGCGGTCGGCGATGGCCGCACCTCGATCTCGGTCAACGGCCGCTGGCACGCGCTGCGTGGACGGACCGCGACGTTCGAGCAGCTGCTCCGCATCGCGTTCCCGACCCAGTTGCTCGCGTCGAGCGCGGCGACGGTCACCTACCGCCGAGGCGTCCCGACCTCGCCGGCCGGCTCGCTGACCTCGGGCGACGTCGTCACGCTCGCCGACGGGCTGCTCGTCAACGCGATCGCCACCTATGCCAGCTGAGCCGATCGTCACCGATCCGCCGGAACCGAACGGGCTGCCAAGCCCGTTCGTCTATCCCGACACCGCCTCGACCCGCGCCGGCATCGAGGCGGTGTCGCGTCGGCTCGCGGGCGGCACGATCGCGATCGTCGGGCTCGGCGGTACCGGTTCGGTCGTGCTCGACCTCCTCAGCAAGACGCCGGTCGAGCGCATCGTGCTGATCGACGGCGACCTCGCTGAGCAGCACAACGCGTTTCGCTGGCCGGGCGCGATGGCGCTGAACGACATCGAGGCAGAACTCAATAAGGTCGCGTACTTCGCCCGTACCTACGGCCACATGCACCGCGGCATCGTCGCACATGCCGTCCATCTCGGTCCCGACACCATCGACCTGCTCGAAGATGTCGACTTCGTGTTCTGCTGCGTCGACAGCGTCGAGGCGCGCGCGTTCATCATCCCCGAGCTCGAGCGCCGCGACCTGCCGTTCATCGACTGCGGGCTCGGGCTGTCGCTGGTCGACGAGCGGCTGATCGGACTGGTGCGCGTCACCACCAGCACGCCGGCGATGCGTAAGCATGTCCACGACAAGGGTCGCATCCCGCTCGCCGGGCGCGACAACGACGACCTGTACCGCAGCAACATCCAGGTTGCCGACCTCAACATGCTCGCCGGCACGCTCGCAGTCATCCAGTACAAGCAGCTTCGCGGGTTCTATCTCGACATCGAGGCCGAGTACCACGCGGTCTACGCGACCGACGGCAACAACGTGGTCAACGAGAACTGCGCCTGACCGCGCGCGGCCGTGACGAGCTTAGGCCTTACTCCCATGCCGCCGCCACGCATCCACCAGCTTGTAGAGCTCAGCGACCTCGCGATTGGTTGGTCGCCAGGGGTGGGCCGGGTCGGCATCCTGCGGCAGCACGGCCCAGGCGGCGGGCGGCACGGGCGCCGAGCGGAGCCCACTCGCTCGCCACCTCGATTACGATCGCAGCGCCCTTGTTGCGGATGCCGATCAGCTCCAGTTCGGCAGCGGCAAAGAACGGATGATCGACCACCTC
The DNA here is from genome assembly GCA_964252145.1 of uncultured Sphingomonadaceae bacterium. GTDB lineage: Bacteria > Pseudomonadota > Alphaproteobacteria > Sphingomonadales > Sphingomonadaceae > JAQGLK01. Next base: position 18,482 of record CAXUMU010000008.1, on the reverse strand, counting down.
GGCGAGCCTGCGGCGGGCGTTGTGGAACGGCTCTCCGTCGAGCGCGGTGATCAGGGTATCGGGCCATGGCCCACCTTCGATCCTGATCCGAGCATGCGGCCCGAAGCTGCCGACACATCGCAGCCGCCCCGGCAGGTCGATCTGCTCGCCGACCGCAAGGCCGCTGCGCACCCGCACTTTGACCGAACTCTGTCCCAGTGCCTGCCGCGCACGACGCTCGAGCTTGCCGGCGATCGGCGCCAGGCCGACCTGGTCCGACAGACGCAACCGGCGGCGCACCGCGCCCTCGGTGTTCGACCACGGCAGCCAGCGTGCGAGCACGCTGGAGCCGGTCACCAGCCACAAGGGCAACGGTTCGGGCGACACCCCGGCGGCCGCCAGCATCGCCTTTGCCCGGGCGTGTGCGACCACCGCTTCAATGGCCGAAGCGAGCTGCTCCAATGGTCGCTCGACTGTTGCCGCGGCGCTGTCGAATGCGATCGTCATCCCGCCAAGCGTGACCTCGAACGCCGCGTTGCCTCCACTCACGCAGGTGCTGCCGGCTTCGACGAGGCCGAGCATCCGCTCGACAACGTTGCGCAGGCGGTCAGGTATCCTTGTGCTCACGCTCTCACAACCGATAGACCCTCGCGGACGCACGCTAGCGCGCTAGCCTCGATGTTGCACCCGAAGACGGTCGAGCCGGCGCGCGATCGAGCTGGGACCAGGCACGGCAGTATCAGCTTGAGGAACTTCCAATGACGGCAATCACCGACACGGCCGGCGTGATCGGGCCGACGCTCGAAGCGACCCCCGCCGACCAGCGCCCGCAACCTCTCCCTGCTTGCGCTACCTGCCCAAAGGCAATGTGGTACCGAACGCATCGGCGGCTGCGAGCGTTCTGCCGCGAGCTTCGTCATATTACCTGGCAGGACGGCGAACAGGAGCCCATCATGGAGTGCGACGGCCGAGAGGCAGCGCTGATGCCGGTCAACGAGTCCGCAAGCTAGCAGCGATGGGTTTGCTCTCAACGGCTCAATGTCACGACGATCCGCTGTGCTCGCTGCGCGATGTCTGGAAAGAGGCTGGCGAACTCGGTCTGCCGGATGGCGGAGCGCAAGCCCGCGGCAAGTACGCGACGCTCGGTCCAGCTCGGCGTGCGGTCGAAGTCCGGCAGCTGCCGATCTTGGCCTTTGCCAAGCGCGAGGATCGCGCTCGCGGCGCGGTGCGCCCGTGTCGCGATGACGATGCCGACGAGCGTCGCGACGATCGCCGTGATCAGCGAGAGCAAAAAACTCACGATGCAGGAGGGCGCGGCTGGGGTGTGTCGGTGATGCAGATGTGACGGAGAGGACG
>CAXUMU010000008.1:0-17137 GCA_964252145.1 uncultured Sphingomonadaceae bacterium | reverse complement strand
ATGTCCCAAGCTCGTGATGAAATGATCATGCCACGCCAGCTGCATGAGCCGGCGACCATCCGAAAGCGACATCCTGGCGTCAGCCTCCGATCGCGAGGCGACACGAGGACAGTCATTTGACTTCCCGGCGCGCTTGGTTCGTACGAACGTCCCGGAGGTTCTTCCAGTTATGCCGGGAGAGTGTGACCTGATCCTGCTGCACCTCGGCGTAACGCTTGCAGATGTTCTCGATTCACAAACGCCCAAGTAAACGGAAATAGATCATGACCGATGTCCGCCGTGCGTTTATCTACTTGAGGGTCAGCAACGACGACGAGGGCGGCAACAATGCTTCCAGCGCCGCGCAGGAAGCCGCCTGCCGGGCACTGTGCGAACGCGAAAACATCACGGTCGCCGAAGTCTTCGAAGAGCTGAACGTGTCCGGGCGAAAACTGCAGCGCAAGCAGTTCGACCGGATGATCGCCTTGGCGACCTCGTCCTCCCGTCCCGTGCACGTCGTGGTCGTCTATGCGCTGAACCGGTTCACGCGTCGTCTCCTCACGCAGGTCACCGCCGAGCACCAGCTCACCGAGGCGGGCGTGCGGCTGGTCTCGGTCACGGAGGGTATGGGCGACGATCCCAACAGCAAGATGATGCGCGGGTTCATCGCAGTGATGAACGAGAAATACGCCAACGACGCGGCGACGTTCACCTGCCGCGACCGCCGCGGTAACGCGCGCGCCGGGTATTGGAACGGCGGCCCAGTGCCGTTCGGCTACGTGTCGCGCGTGGCGACGATCGACGGCCGCAAGGAGCGCAAGAAACTAGCGGTGCAGGAGGGCGAGGCGGCGGTCGTCCGGCTCATCATGCAGCTCGCTTGTGCGGGGCTGGTCGGTCAGCCGATGGGCACGCGCGCGATCGCGAAGTATCTGAACGACCACGGCCACACGCTGCGCGGCCGCGAGTTCCACAACAGCAATGTCGACGGCATCCTCACGCGCGAACACTATGCCGGCTCGTACCGGGACCGGACCCGCGATGATAAGGGCGTCGTGCCGAGCTTCGCCGACGAGATTGTCGTCGAGTGCCCGAAGATCGTCGAGCCGGACCTGATGGCGCAGGTGGCCGCGATCCGGGCCAAGGCGGCACCGCGCGTGACCGCCCCGCGCACGACCAACTCGCCCGTGCTGCTTGGCGGTCTCGCGACCTGCGGATATGCCGGCTGCGATGCCGGTCTGGTGATCCGCAGCGGCAAGGGCGGCCAATACCGTTACTACGTCTGCAACCGCAAGGCGACGGCAGGAGCCGACGTCTGCCCCAGCAGGTCCATCCGCGAGGACGCTCTCGACTCGATCGTCCTCGATGGCCTGCTCCACCGCGTACTCGCACCGGATCGGCTGCGGCTGCTCCTCGCCGACGTGCTCGATCGCTCGGACGAGGCGAAGCAGCGGCGCGAGAAGGACCTCGACCGCGTTCGCCGCGAGCGCGTTGCGGCACAGACGCGTCTGCGCCGGCTGCTCGAGATCGTCGAAGAGGGCATGATGAGTGTTCGCGATCCGATCTTCGCGGCCAAACTGGCGGAGGCCAATGCCTCCATCGCCGCGCTTGGGGAGACCGAGCACAGCCTAGCCTCGCCAGCTCAGCGGTGGACCGGGCCAGATCACCGACGAGGCGATCCAGTGGTTCGGCACGGCGTTACGCGCGCAGATCATGGCGGAGAACAGCACGATGCGTCGCTCTTACGTGCGCATGCTGGTGTCCAACGTCACGGTCAACGACAACGACATCGTCATCACTGGAAGGCCGCGCTTGAAAGTGCCGCCCAAAAGACCGACCTCGCTTGCGGGGCGGTGCCCAGTTTTGACCGGAAGTGGTGCCAGAAGAGGACTCACATCTGCGGGTTATCTATTTGATCTAAAGTGGCTTATCGCGAAACGGGCGGGCGGATTTCTACCCTACTTCTACCCCCATGGTGGTTCTTTTGGGCGGTTCGATGCCCCCAGCGGCAGGTAGCGACTTGTAGCTCAAGCTTGCGACAGAGCGTGCCCGCTGCGCGCTCAATCTTCAAAGCGAAATGCCTGTTTGGACAGCCGGGATGTGGCGGGCAGCTTCCGCGACTATCATCCCGCCCCTCAAGAGCATTTTCGCCGCCCCCCGAGCCTAATCCCTGCATGTTGCATTTTTGTAGATTGGTAGCGCGAGCGGCGAACGGATGCGCGATAGAAAGCGACCGGTTCGCTACGAGCCGTAATCCACATTCTGCGCTTCGTTCATAGCAGCAGACAGCGAGTTCGGAAGCTGGATCAGTTACGGTGCCATGCTGAGCTCAGCGCTGGGTTGTGAGGTCGTCAACGCGAGTTGTGCTGCTACCCGGCACGTCGCCCCGGCCCAGCAGCGCACGCCGAAGCCGTGAGCGCGTTAGCCAACGTGATTCCGTCGCTAGTGAAATCGATGCTGGCGGCAAGGTTTGCAAGCTCGGCACACTCCGCGTCGATCTGGGCGATCCGCGTACGTGCATGCGCAACCTCGCTTTCCGAGCAGCCTGGGCGGTCCATCAGGGCGCCGAGCCAGTCTTGCACGACACGGAAGACGTACAGACCGTGAAGGAGACCCTGTGTTGGGCGCCGTCGATCCTGCCAGGGCGAATGCCGCCGTTCGGCGTCGCCACCGACCAGCGGGACGACGGCCTCGATCAAACTCAGCTGCAGGTGCATCACCTCGTGCAACACGCCTTCCGCCAGCCGGATCGCCGGTACCCCGTCCTCGCCGCGATGCGCGCCGATGAAGATGGAGAAGGGCACGGCTGGGTCGCTGTAGCCCGTATCGTAATCAGGACCTTCGACCTCGACGGCGGTTATCGACCAGACGAGCGCGCGCGCCGCGGTCCCGACCGCCGGTACGACTTCGAGGAGCGCCATCGCGCCAGCTAGCGCGGCTTCGAATTGCCGCCTGTCTAGGTTCCGCGGCTCGCGCAGACCGAGAATGCCATAGCGGGCGAGCATATTTGTGTCGAATTGCTCGAGCAGCAGAGTGCGCTGAAACCCGGCATGGTTGAGGACGGTCGCCAGACGCGGAGCCGCGGGGTTGGCGCGCAGCACTCGCAACGTGCCGTACGTGGCAGGATCGATGCCCTTATGGCTGAGGCACCGCCAGCGACGATCGGCGAGCTTCTGAGCAAGGCCGTCATACCAACGCGCAGATTGGAGCGGCAAGACCGCGCGAATGCCCGCCGCAAGCTTAGTCAAGCAGCCTTCCGGTAGGTGTAGACCAGCGTGTCGCGCTGTCCGCTATGGACGGTGGAGACAGCATGATGCGAGCGGTCGGAAATCTCGAAGCCGAATGCGCTTCGATGGACCGGCAGCATAACGTCGGTCACGCTCGCCGGTTCGTCGCTCTCGAATATCATGAATAGCCCGCCCTTTGCGGCGCTCCAGCCGCGGTTCAGCTGCACGACGAGGCGGTGCGTTTCCTCTTCACCCAGATGATCGTTGTGGATGCGGATCGTCTGTCCCTCGACCAGGCGGTGAACGGCGACATCGACGAGCTCGAGCGGAGGGGCATCGAGCTCCAATGCGAGCGTGCGCCCGATCTCGGCCACGAACGTTTCCGATATGAGATGTGCCAGCTCGGGTGGCGGCTCGCAGGCGATCATCGAGAACTCATGCTGCTCATAGAAATCGGCGACCCGCAGATTCCATGGCGCGCCATCATCGAGCCAATCGAGCAGTGCCTCCGCCGTGCCCTCCGACAGGAGGGCGGGAACGAGGAGATGCGGAAAGGGCGCCCGGCGGCTCTCCGCACCGGAGAAATCGGGGCGGTTCACGCCGCAACCCTCAGCGCGATCTGCTCGCGCATATGCTCTATGAGCCGCTTCTGGTCGGCGCAGAACACGCTCGGATTGTTCAGCCCGCGCTCCGCGCTCCACCGATGAGTCGGCATCCCGCCGCCGCAAACTTTGAGCTCTGGACAGGAAAGGCACGCCGCAGCCGACGGCCGCTGCGAGCAATGGTAATCACGGAACGGCAGCGATCCGACGAGTACCACTAGGTCGTCATGGACCGTCCAGCGCTCAGCGAACTTGTCGGCGCCTGCGGCAGACTTGAGCGTGTCGTTCTTGGTGATCGAGCCGTCGGTCTCGACTACCAGGATGCCATAGTCATCCTCACCAAGACCTTCCTTCGCAGCGCGACCGCCCAACAAAAGACGGAGCATGTCGTCCAAGATACGGATTCGGATCGGTTCGCGATCGGCGAGATACACGTCGAGCAGTCGAACCATCCAATCGCCATATTCGGTCGAGAGGGTGTTTGCTTTGCCGACGGGCAGAACGTCATGGTTACCGTCGCGGTACAGAAAATCGACGCTGGGTGTGCCGGTCGCCTTGAAGAAGGCGTAGGTCTCGCCAGGATCGGTCGCGAGATCGACCACCGCGAGCAGTCCTGAGAGCAAGGTGCGTCCCTGCGAATGACGGAGTATGCGCTCAATCGCGGCCATCACTGCCGCGTGCGAGGCGCGGCCTCGGCGGTCGGGCCGATGCTGGTTGTGGATCTCGGCTGGCCCATCGAGGCTGATGCTGATTCCCACGTCATGCCGGGCACACACCTCGATAACCGCTTCGGTGAGCAGCACGCCGTTGGTCTGGAGGTGCAGGCCGACCGGCGTGGGCAGATGCTGACGCAGCCGCGCACAGGCCGCCTCGAACCGCTCGGCGCCAACGAGAAGCGGTTCGCCGCCATGGAAAACGATGCTAAGAGGCTTGCGTTGCTCCTCAACGAGAGCGGCGAGGCTCCGGGAAAGCGCCTCAATGGTCGATGCTGCCATTAGCTTTGGCTGAAGGCGCCAGGCGTCGTCGCCCATCTGGTAGACGTAGCAGTAGTCGCAGTTTAGGTTGCAGCGGCTCGCAAGCTTGACGAGCACCGTGTCGATTGCAATCATAGCCGACGGCCTACAAAGAACCTCAGCGGTTATGGCGATTGTGCATCCGGTTGTACGCGGTCGGCGCGCTCGCGGCGTTATTGCGCACTTCGTCCATCAGCCGAGCGAGAACGACATTGTTGAGCGCGAGCGTTACCGGCGCAGCACGTTCCTTGGCCTCCATGGCCGGCTTCGGGTCCATCATCTTCTCCGTGGCAGGGCGAAGGATGATAACATAGCCGCTTTGACCGGGCCAGCCGGAACTGCATCTAGCTATTTTGATACAGAATCCTGTATGGCGTGCTCATTAGCCACAGAAACCATAGTCCCCACCAGGTTCAGTCATAGTTACCGGAGAGCTTCTAAGTTCGGGAAACTGTTTTTACTAAAGTTGTACGCCCCAGTACGTAGGGACATAAGCGCCGAGGTCTAACTGATTACACAGCATACCGCCATGCAGGACTCCTCGTGTATTTAAACGAGGCCGTCCTAACGATCCCGTTCGCGCTGAAAGCGCAGAGTTCGCTGTGCTGCGGTCGCATCGTACGATCGCCACGCGGTACAGCGCCGAACTGCGGCGGTTGATCCACATGGCGCTAGCGGTCTTGTCGGCCGACAGCTAGATCAGACCGGGATGGCCGATGCAGTCCACTATCTGAGTCTCTCGCTCACGAACGTGCGTGCGTTCGGTGGCAGACAGACCTTGGATCTTTCCAAAGACGGCCGGCCTTCTCGGTGGTGCGTCATCATCGGCGAAAATGGGGTGGGCAAGACCACGCTCATGCAGGCGCTTGCCGTCATGCGGCCGGTACCGGCTTTCAGCCGAACCGAGGCGACCCAGGCGACGGGCAAGGAGGCGAGCGTACCTGAATGGGCGGAGCCGGGCCTCGCCGACTACGAGAATGACCGTATCCTCAGCTTGGTCCGCCATGGCGAGGACGTAAGCACTGCGTTTGAAGCTACGCTCATGTCCGACCGCGGGGAGGAATTCACGATCGGCTATGATGTGGTCGCCCGAGGCGGCAAGCTGGTCAGCGCCGAGCCACGGCCGGCGCATCATACGCTGTCGGACGAGGGGCCGCTCGTCATTGGCTATAGCGCATTCCGGCAGCCTGGTCACGGCAACCTCGCGCGAGTAGAGGTCCTTGATCCCACGGAGTCGCTGTTCGACGAACAGATCGATCTCGCAGATCCCGATGAGGTGGCCGAGAAGATCGACTATGCGGCGCTAACTGCTGGCCGCGACGGAAAGGTCGACCTCGCCATCTGGTGGGCGGCAGTCGAGACGAAGGTTACGTCGATCGTTGCTTCGCTGATACCCAACACCACGCCCGAGATGGTGACCTTGAAAGGTGGGATCGGAATCGAAACGCCATCGGGGTTGGTGCCGCTCGCCAAGCTCAGCCTCGGTGCTCAGACCATGGTCGCCTGGGTGCTCGATCTCGCTTGGCGGCTCTGCACCAAGTTCCCGAACAGCGCCGCTCCGTTCGACGAGAGCGCGATCGTCTTGATCGACGAGGTCGAGCTCCACCTCCACCCGATTTGGCAACGCAGCTTGCGCGCGCAGCTGCTCGACCATTTCCGGCATATCCAGTTCATCGTTACGACCCACGCGCCGGTCACGGCGCAGGAGAGCGTCGCCGCCGGTGATCCGATCTCGGTCGTCCGTTGGGAGGGTGACCATACCGTTATACTGCCCGATCCGTTTCCGGCGGCGCCGATCCGACTGGACGAGGTTGCGACCGGGCTTTTCGACCTTGAGACATCGCTGCCGAAACGGTTCGAGGATCTTCTTGCCGAGCGTCGCGACCTTATCCGGAAGAGCAAGCTGTCGTCCGACGAGAAGTTCCGGCTGGCCGGGCTTAATCGTGTCGCGCACGCGGTTCGGAGTGGTTCGGTCAACACGGCCGACGAGGTCGAGCAGTTGATGGTTGCGGTACCCGCCGCAGGGCAGCGCTGAGCGGAACCCAATGATCCCGATCGCCAAGGGCGAGCCACCTGAGGTCCTGAAAAGGCGAAGCGCTGCGGCGGCGGACGCCTTGTGCAAGCTCTATGATGAGGATCGCGCGAGCTTCGATGAAGGATCCCAGCGCTTCAATTTCAACGCGAACCTCTATGGCCACGACTCGGTGCGCGCGGCGCTGCACGCAACCCATCATGGAAAATGCGCCTTCTGCGAAGTGAAGATCCCCAAACCTTATGCCGACGCCCATGTTGAGCACTGGCGACCAAAGGGTGCGGTGAAGCAGGTGCGCGGTGACGAGGATCTGTTTCCCGGCTACTACTGGCTTGCCTACGAATGGGACAACCTGCTGCTCGCCTGTCTGTTCTGCAATCGCGATAACAAGCGTACTCTGTTCCCGCTCGTCGAACCCGCTAGCCGCGCCCGCAACCATCATGGATCAACAGCGGCCGAAGCCCCACTGTTGCTGAAGCCCGACGATGGCAGCGATCCACGCGAGGACATCGAGTTCGTGGAGGAGCAGCCACGCGGGCTTTCCGAGCGGGGCTGGCGTACAATCGAGGCCCTTGGATTGGATCGGCTGGAGCACAAGCCGCGCGACGATCTCCTTGTCGAACTGCAGCTCGCTTATGATCAGGTGTGGAAACATCATGGCGATCTGCATGAGGCGGCGCAAACCCTGGTCGCTCAGGGCCGCGCGCTCTACGAGGAGGCGCCGAAGCCAACATCGCCGTTCAGCGCGATGGCGGCCTGCTTCGTTGCTGCAAATCCTCTGCCCCCGGTGGCTTAAGAGCCTTCCTGCTCCGTCCGAGCAGAGCCGGCCTGGACTCGCACCGTAGCACCTGGCCTACTTCCCTGAAGACACCGCCAGTCTGACCCCACCGACAACCCGATGATCAACGCCTATTTTCAAGAAGCGAGCTGAGGCTGCTCGGTGTCCAGTTGTGGGGCACCTGCTGAGACTTCAGGCAGCTGATTTTGCGAGACCAAGCTCGTCGCGCGATTGACCGCTTCTAGTCTAAGCCAATTGCGAAGTCTTCAAAATGCTCTTGGACCCCTTTTACCACGGCGTGACGACATCATGTTGCACAACTCAGCGCGCTGTTAATTAGACTTGCGAAACCGCTGACTCACGTAGAGGTGCATCTGGCTGGGGGTTAGCTCCTGTGTGGAGTTGCCCGACCTCACGTAGAAGCGCTCCGCCAGCGTGCCTTCCCGGCCCGCTATCGAGACGAACTGAGCTTCGTTCGCCAGCCGGACTTCGATGCGGCACACCTCGACGTCTTCATGCTGTGGAAACGAGATTCTGATCTGCGCGGCGCGGAACGCCGGGCCGAAGTGCCTGCCGAGCAGGTTCGTGAGGTGCAGCTCCAGCTTGTCGCGGTTGCCGCCGAGGCACGCGTAGTCGCGCTCCAGCCCTTTGACCGTGCCGTCGTCCGCGACGCCGATCAGGAGCGTCCCGCCACCTCCGTTCGCGAACCCCGCCACCGTCTTGATGACCACGTCCTCCAGCTTCTTATTCGGCACGGCGGCTACGACGTCCCAGCGCAGCGTCTCCTTGAACTCGAGCCGCTCGCTCTCGCCAGCCCGGAGCAGCTGCGCCAGCGGGCTTGGCGGGCGCTTCGCTCCGGGGCCTTCCGCGGCGGATCCGATAACCAGCATGCCGTTGCGACGCGTCAGCCGCTCGCCGGCGACCGCTCCGGCGATAACCTCGGCGAGCAGTTCGCGCAGCTGACCACTGGTAGCCTTGAAGCCGACCGCGCGGGCGGCGGCTTGCACGACCTGGTCGTCGGTAGCGCCGTAGTTCTCCCGTACCACATCGAGGATCGCGATCTCCAGCTCCACAGGCGGAAGGCTGTCGGGCTTGCGCAGGGAAGGCGAGCGGACATCGCTGCGGTCTCGCACGCGAGGCGCCCTGCCGGGGATCATTAGGAAGTCGCCGTCCTCTGCAAGCCTGCCCTCGCGGACGGAGACCTCGACCGCCCTCTCGACGGCCTCCTGGATCCGTCCGCCGGCGCGCTTCAGCCCCCAGGCGTCGCGGATCCGGTTGACCACCTCACAGACGTGGACCGGACCTTCGATCCTGACGACGTCCTCGGCAAGAGCAGACAACGCGCCTCGCGGCGCTTCGTGCAGTTCACACATGAGGTGCCGCGGCCGTTCGATCATCGCCTCCTCGTATGCGGCGGTCGCGGTCGGCGCCTCCGCCTCGGCGAGACCAACCTCCGTGAAGCCCTCCCGTTCGACCGTCACGATCTCAACGTGCGTCCTGCGCCGGGCGGCGACGTCCTGCGCCTCGGCGTCATGCTCGGCCTTGGCCGCCTCGATGCGGGCCACCACGAGGTCGATCTGCTCCTTCGGGCGCTGGAACCAGTCGGTGCTCCAAACGCGATGGATGGTCCAGCCGTGGCTCTCGAGCACCGATTGCCGTAGCCGGTCGCGGTCACGCGCGGAGCGGGCGTCGTGATAGGAGGCGCCGTCGCATTCGATACCGAGCAGGTAGCGGCCAGGCCGGTCGGCGTCCGAGACCGCAAGGTCGATGAAGAAGCCGGCCAGACCGACTTGGCGATGCACCTGGTAGCCTCGCGCCTGCAGCGCCTTGGCCACCTGCTCCTCGAAGACGCTGTCGTGGTCGCGCCCGGTGCTCTCGGCCATGGTCATCCGGCCGGTGCGGGCGAAATGGAGGAAGAGCTTGAAAGCGAGCACACCCTTGCGCGTGGAGGCGAAGTCGGGGTCGATATCCTCGTCCGACATGGACGCGAACACCTCGCACCGCTGCTTGGCGCGGCTGATCAGCACGTTCAGCCGGCGCTCGCCGCCGTCGGTGCCTAGCGGGCCGAAGCGCATCGGGACCTTGCCGCCCGGCACCGTCGGGCCGTAGCCGACCGAGATGAGGATGACGTCGCGCTCGTCTCCCTGCACGTTCTCGAGGTTCTTGACGAAGAACGGCTCCGCGAGATGCGACTGGAAGAACGCCTCCACTTCCGGTGGCAGCCCGCGGCGGAGCACCTCGAGCTGATCGAGGATCGCGCGGCGCTGTGCGGCGGAGAACGCGGCGACGCCGAGCGACAGGTCGGAGTGCTCACGGGCGTGCGCCACGATCGCCTGAGCGACCATCCTTGCCTCGATCACGTTCGTGCGGGTGCCGCCGGCGTCGAATACGCCCTGCGGGATGCGGTGGAAGCGCAGACCCATCCCAGCCTCGGCCGTATACGGGCTGGGCACGATGAACAGCTTGTTCTCGTAGAACTGCCGGTTGCTGACCGCGATCAGCGACTGGTGCTTGCTCCGGTAATGCCAACGCAGCATGCGCATGGGCAAGCCGCGGGCCGTGAACAAGCCGAGGATGCTCTCGATGTCGGCGACCCGCGTGCCACCGTCTTCGTCATCCTCGTCGGTGCCGCCGGTCATCTTTGAGAAGAAGGCGGTGGGCGGCAGCTGCTTCGGGTCACCGACGACAACCACCTGTTTCGCGCGTGCGACGGCACCGAGCGCGTCGACGGGTTGGATCTGGCTAGCCTCGTCCATGACGAGCAGGTCGAACTCGAAGACGCCCGGGCTGAGGAACTGCGCGACGGACAACGGACTCATCATGAACACGGGCTTGAGCGCCTGCACGGCGGGCGCAGCCTTCTCCATCAGCTTCCTGATCGGCATGTGGCCGCGCCTGCGGGCGATCTCGGCCCGGAGAACGCCGAGCGGTCCCACTGAGCCGCCGTCACGCGCCGGCACCTTGTCGTGATGCGCGCGGACGACCTCAAAGCTCGCCGTGGAGATGCGCTGACGGTCCATATCTGCAAATTCGCGAGCCAGGCGCCCATGCAGCGTTCCGTCGAAGGTGCCGAGTTCGGGGACCACGCGTATCTGATCAGCGTAGACGGCCTCGTAGTAGGACATCTCGAAGGCCGCCGCGGCCTCTTCAGTCGCGAGCCGGCCGTCGGCGAGGCGGCGGACCACGTCGTCGCAGCCCAGCGCGGATGCCCGCTCGGCGCGGTCGCGGTACGCGGTCCACTGGAAGAGCCTCTCGCCGGACCCGCGCCAGCGGCTCAGGTGATGGCTCAACGCTTCGAACTGGATGTTGCACAACGCCTCCACCCCAAAGGCGGCCGTCATGTCGAGGCGAAGCTGCCCGGCGATCAACTGCAGTTCGGCTTCGATCGCGCCCGCCTCGGACCCGAGCCGCTCCGCCGCCTTCGCCGGAGCACAACGATCCGCGATGCGGCTGGTCAGTAGGCGTATGTCCCCATTGGCCGCGACCCAGTCGGAGGTGGCGCGGAGCGCAGACCAGTCCGAAGCTGTGCCCTGCCAGGCGGCACCGAAGCCGGCCGCGCCCAGATCGCGCGCGTCGTTCAGCGTCGTAGTCTTCCGCTGCAGTTCGGCGAGCTCGTCGAGGCGGCAGCGGCGAACCTCGAGGTCAACGGCTACGTCGGTGAATGCTTCGCGGGTGGCCTGATCGGCGGAGCGGATGCGCCCCACGAAGGCGAGAAGAGCAAGGAGATCGGTGCGGTCGGCCGCGAGCGCGTCCCCGAACGCGAGGACCTGCGCCTCGCCCAGGGCAGACCACAGCTGCTCGAGCGGCAGGCGCGTTTGCTCGACGAGATCCGCCGTCCGCTTCGCGCGCGCGTCGACCTCGATCCGATCGGGCCTGCGCGCCGCGATGAGGCGCGGTTCGGCGCCGAGGCCGCGCAGCGACCGCATCCACTCCACCACGCGTTGCAACGGTGACGACGCCGATCGGGGCCCTCGCCACGCTGCGCCGAAGGCCGAGCGGGCGAAGGCGTCCTCGCTCTCGATGATGCGCTTGGCACCCTGACCTTTGGCGAGGGCGTCGAGCACGCCCAGCGTGTCCTCGAGTTGCGTAGGCTGCGTGGTCAGGACGGAACGCACGAGGGCGTTCGCCCGGCGCCATTCGCCGCTGAGAAAGCGGAAGTACCCCGTCCCGTGCGCCGCAAGCGTGGCTCGCGCACCGGAAAGGTCGAGTTTCCATGCCGCGTCGGTGAGCCTCCCGGCGGTAGCGGCGATCGCCTCCTCGTACTCGGCCACCGCGTCCACGAGATCGGATGCGCGATCGACTCCGGAAATCCAAACGTCGGCCGCAAACGCCTCGGCGTCAGCCTCTGGCGCATCGGCTACCCGCTCTCCGATGGCGGCGAGGTGCCGCGCCGCCTCCGGCGAGGTCGGCGCCTCGCGGCCGACCGCCCGTGCGAGCGCCTCCGCTTCGACTTGTAGGCGGGGGAGCAGGGTCGCCAGCGCCTCGCACTGCCGGAAGTCGTCCGGGGAGAAGCCGGACGGCAGGATCGACAGCGCAGCGATCGCCTCGGTGAGATCGGCCGTCCAACCCGGCTCCGCCACCGCGTCCGCGAGCTGCCGCTTCAGGTACGAGCAGCGCTGTCCGGCGGAAATCGACCGTTCGAGTTCATCGGCCCGGGTCTCCCAGACAGGATGCGCCAAGGCATGACTGTCCAGGTCGGGGGCGCCGGCGATTCGGCCAGCCAGCGCGAGGAGAGGCGGCAGTTCGCCAATCGTTTGCGGGGAAGGCAGCTCAAGGTTCGACGCGAGCATCGCCTGCGCGGCCCCGTAGGCGGTCAGTCGATCGAGCACGGCCCTGATCCGGACCTCGAGCCGTTCGACGTCGGTGGGCAGGATTGATGACAGGCCGACACCGCGCCACGCGTGCTCCGCTGGCCGACCAATTATATCGATGCGCTCGGCCAGGTCGCCGATCACGTCGTGCCGCTCGGCGAAGTCGTCCGCCGACCAGGTCTCCGGCGCGACGAGCGTGATGTCGTTCGGCTTCTTGCCGTCCAGGCGGAGCCGGCTCAGCTGGCCGACGACCTGGAACGGGGTCAGGCCTGACGCGGCGTGCGGCTCGTGCATGCGGTGGGCGTGGTCGTTCAGCCGGTCTCGCGCTGCCGTGAGCCGCGCGTGGAGGCTGCCTGCGTCCTGGTGCTTCGGAGCGCCGAGTTCCCAAGTGCGCCGAAGCTCCTCGAGCAGCGCCTTCTTGTTGGCCTTGTTGCTGTGCAGCTCGAGGCAGGCGTCGCCGACGCCGGTGGCGTCGAGCCTGCGTTTTACGACCTCCAGTGCCGCCATCTTCTCGGCGACGAACAGCACCGTCTTCCCGTCGGCAACGGCGGAGGCGACGATGTTGGCGATGGTCTGGCTCTTGCCCGTGCCGGGCGGTCCCTGGATGACCACGTCGCGCCCGCGGCGCACCTCGTAGACGGCGAGCGCCTGCGAGCTGTCGCTATCGACGATGTGGAGCATGTCTGCCGGCGGGATGAAGGCATCGATGTTGGCATCCTCGGGCACCATCCCCTCGCCGCCCGCGAAGCCTTCGGAGAGCAGCCCGCGGACCAGACGGCTTTCGATGATCCTCCCGCCCTGCGGCCAAGTCTGCGGATCGAGGTCGCGATACATCAGGAACTTGGCGAACGAGAAGAAGCCGAGAACGATGACGTCCGGCTGCACCTCCCAGCCCGGTTTCGCCGACACAGCATCGGCGACCTCGTCGAAGTAGCCGGCCGGATCGAAGCCCTCGCCCGCCTCGAACGCCGGGAGCCGGATGCCGTGAACGCGGTCTAGGGAGGCTTCGAGGGATAGGTTGGAGGCGTAGTCCTCTTGCCGCGTCCTCAGCTTAAACTTCTCACCGGCGTTGCCGCGCTCCAGCTGCGCGGGCACGAGGACGAGTGGCGCGAACCGCACGTTCGCGGCGTTGTTCGGGTCGATCCACTTGAGCGCGCCGAGCGTCAGGTACAGGATGTTGACGCCCTGCTCCTCCTCGAGGGTGCGCGCGTCGAAGTAGAGCTCGAGCAGCCTCTTCTGGAGGCCCTTGGGCGTGAGCCGCGTCTGCAGCCGCGTGTCGGCGTGGCGGGAGAAGACGCCACGGTCGTCGGCCACGTCGTCCTCTGGCTGGGCGAGGTCCGCGACCTCGTCGACATCCTCGTCCGGAACTCCGCCGCCCTCTTGATCGCCAACGGCCCCCGCCTTGCCGGCGAGGAACGTGAAGGGGCGGCCAGCACCAACGAGGAGGCGGAACACCTCCGTGCTCACCTCATCGACGATCTCGACGGCCTTGGCGCCCTTAGAAGAACGCGGCATGTTGAGCAGCCGATTGCGCGCGGACAGGTCCAGCAGTTCGGTGCGGGCTCGATCCAGCTTCTCGCCGATCGGCAGGTCGCTCTGGAAGACGGAGGTCGGCGCCTCATCCTGCTGCGTCATCGGGCTTGTGCCACCCCTGCTCCCCCAAACCGATGTAGTTTGAGCGATTAGGCGCGATTAGTGGGCTCAAGTCCAGTCCACACGGGGTGCAGATCCAGTGCATACCTTGCGAACGCCCATGATGCCGCCGACTTTTCGGCAGCCTGCGAAAAGGCTAGCCCGGCAGCGGGAGTGGCCACATGACGCTTGGCGTATTCGTGCACCGAACCGATTCGATCTATGATGACAGCCCGGCGTAGCGCTACCAGTTCCCGGCGCAGTATCTTGGACGTGCCCAGGCATGCGTCGGCGATTGGGTACTCTATTATGAGCCGGTCAAGGTGACAGAGACGCGCGGTTACTTCGCTGTCGCGCGGGTGCAGGAGATCATCCCGGACCCAACCGTCCGAGCCATGTTCATCGCCGTGATCGTGCCCGGCAGCTACCTAGAGTTCGCAAACCCGGTGCCTTTCAGCGGCGCCGAAGGTCCGATCGAGAAAGGATTGCTGAACGCGCAGCAGCGCATCTCCGGCCGGGCACAATCCGCCGTGCGGCCGATCTCGCCCACAGACTTCAACCGCATCATAGATCTGGGCCTTGGGGACGGCGAAGCGTTGTTGCCCCGGACCGATGAGGTGGCGGTTCTATCCACCTTCCGGGAGGAACGGGCGCCCTTCGTGTTCGAGCAGGAGCGGCAGCGGATAACTGCCTACACATCGCGTATCTTCCGCGACCGCGTGTTCCGTAGGGTCGTATTGCGCGCCTATGGCGAGCGGTGCGCGATCACCGGCGTCAGGATCATAAACGGTGGAGGTCGGGCTGAGGCAGAGGCAGCACATATCCGCCCCGTCGAGGCGAACGGTCCCGACATCGTGACTAACGGTTTGGCGCTTTCGGGAACGGTTCACTGGATGTTTGATCGTGGGCTGATCAGCCTTTCCGACGATCTAGAAGTCCTCGTATCGAGGCAGGCCAACGATCCCGGCAGCGTGCGCGGCATGATCAACAGGACTGGCAGGGCATTGCCTCCAGTGAGGCCGCTGGACCGCCCGCACCCACACTTCCTGGCCTGGCACCGGGAGCATTGCTTCAAGCTCTGACGCTTGCCAGTTGGCCTGATCTCCGTTCCTCATAAGCGCTGTGATCGGCTGCGCCGCTCCCGCCGGAAGCGGTCGAAAATTGAGGAATCTGATGCATCGAACACATCACAGAAACGGCTCGTCGAAGATCGATTTGCATGCACACCCTACGCGGCGAGCCCCAGCGAGTAAGATACGGAGAAGGCTCGCCAATACCCGTATACCAAGGGGCGTGCAAAACGCAGTACAAAGTATGACAGTGCTAAGCCATTGAACTTGCTGATGTGGCTTTGTCGCCCAGCCGAAAGAATCCACTTTCCTACAGGTCCGGCGCGAGCCTACATCGGGCCGCCTTTCGAAGCGCGACCACGCTCCTCCGAGCAATTGGAGAACGTGAATGTCGTACCATAATGTTGTGAGCTTTCGGGTCGGGAACGAACTCCACGCCGATCTGCTTGCGCTCGCTGCGAAGCGCGAGACGGACGTCGGAAAGCTGATCCGATCGCTGATCTATCGCGAGCTGCGTGGGGGCATCGATCAGGCCCGTGAGCAGTACGAAATGACGGTCTTCTTGGCGATCGCGATGGACGGTTTGCTGCTCGCCCATCGGGACCCGGAGCTGCGTCCGAAGCTGATCAAACTCTGGCAGGAGCGCATGGCCGAGGAGCGGTCCAGTGCGCACTAAGACGCCGCCTCCCACGCCGCCTGTTGAGGCGCCACTGCCGCCTCCGGAACCGTTCACGGTCCGCATTCCTGAAGCCATGCGGCTTACTGGAATCGGGCGGTCTAAGCTCTACGAACTGATCGCATCGGGCGACATTGAGACGGCGAAAATCGGCACCTGCACGCTGATCACCTTCGCCAGTCTCAGGCAGCTGATCGAGAAGGCGCGGAGGTGATCGGCGGCGCGTTCAGCGCCGCCCAAACGCCCCCTTCAAGACCTTCCCGCTCGACCGCATCTGGTCGAGCTGGTCGGACCAAGACTGCATCATCCTGACCCGCTCCTCCCAATGTTCGCCGCGCGCGTAAGCGCGGCGAACACCATTGCCCTCGACGTGCGCGAGCTGGCGTTCGATCGCATCGGGGTGCCATTTGCCGGTCTCGTTGAGCAGCGTGCTCGCCGTCGCGCGGAAGCCATGCGAGGTCATTTCCTCGCCCGTATAGCCTAGCCGACGGAGCGCCTGATTGAGCGTGTTCTCGGACATTGGCCGCCGCATGGTGTAGAAGCTGGGGAACACATACTGGCCCGAGCCGGTGATGCCGCGCAGGTCCGATAGGATGTCGAGTGCCTGGATAGAAAGAGGCACACGATGCGGCCGGCGCATCTTCATCTTGTTGGCCGGGATCGTCCAAACGGCGGCGTCCAGGTCGATCTCTGACCACTCGGCATGGCGCAGTTCGCCGGGTCGCACGAACAGGTGCGCCGCGAGCTGGAGGCCTGCGCGGGTGGTCGCATGGCCGGTGAAATCGTCAATGGCGCGGAGCAGCACGCCGACTCCGACCGGATCGGTGATGGCTGCACGGTGGGTCACTTTCGGGGTGATCAGAGCGTCGCGTAGCGCGGACGAGATATCGTGCTGAGCCCGACCGGTAGCGATGGCGTACCGGAACACCCGACCACAGACGCTTCTTAGCCGCCGGGCGCTCTCATAGCGCCCGCGGCCCTCGACGCTGCGGAGGACGGCCAGCAGCTCAAGCGGCAGAATGTCAGCGATCGGACGGTCACCGATCAGCGGATAGGCGAAGTCGAGTAGCCAGCGGATCTTGCCGAGCGTGACCTCCGCGCGGCCCTCCTTGTCGACCTTCGCCAGCCATTCGTCCGCGATATCCTTGAAGGTGGTGGCGGATGAGAGCGAGGCGATCAGCTTGTCCCGCTTCTTTCGCGCGAACGGGTCCTCGCCCGCGGCAAGAGCGCTCCGAGCCTTGTCCCGTGCCGCTCGGGCGTCGGCAAGGCTGACCTTCGGGTACACGCCCAGCGCAAGCGTCTTGTAGCGCCCGCCCTGGC